>NZ_JBFUBG010000006.1:0-127394 GCF_056405875.1 Rhizobium sp. P1_E6
GCATTGATACAGGCGGTATGCACGACGCTTGCGGAGAGTCTTGGAAATGCTCCCTCCGCCCCCTCCGGCCCCCTCCGCGAGCCGGTCGCGCGGTTTTGACGATCCGAGCTGATGCTTCGCTCTAGCCGCCTAGCCGCGAGGAATGCGCGACTATCGACGCGGTAACCACTCCAGTTTTTGAGATAGCAAAGGGCATTCTTTCATCTCGCGTCGGCACACCGATGGGAAAAGAGGCCAAGCGATGGGCAACTGCATGGATGGAAAGCCGTTATTTCAGCAAGATGGCGAGCGCATGCAGAAGTTTCATTCTTACCGGCTCTGACGTTCGATAGTCTGTGGATGAAGGCGAGCGCCGCTAACGTCGGCGCCTACGAACTCACAGCACTAGTTTCCGAGGATAGCTCACCGCTCGGTCAGCTCGTCCGCCTTATGGCTTCCATGCTTCAACTCAACAAGGAGCAGGCATGATGGAAGCTCCTATTCATACCCCTGCCGCGCCTTCCATTGGGCCGGCACCACTCGTCCGCCTGACAGAATTGCGCCGCACCGCACTTGAGGCATTGATAGAGGAGCTGATTGCGTTGCTGGATCTGGCCGACGGCAACCCGGACCTTGAAGACAATGCCGATGACGAGCCATCGCTTGGCAACGCGGCCAGATGCAGCGGCAACGAATGCGTTGAAGATTTGGAGCTCGACGATTGCGACGACGAGGACGGCGGAGACGAGGAGCCGACCATGGGGTGGACCGGGTTGCCATCGAGCACATGCACTACCTCACATCCCAACCGGGAAAGCGAGTGAGATTCGACGTCGCGAACCGCGAGATGCAAAAACTTTAGAAAATTCGAAAATAAAAAACTATTCGTGCAATTTGATGATACTGTGGCGACTATTAGAATAATATTTTAGTAAGGGTAAAATCATGAAATCGTTTTTTCCTGAAATGTCTACGAGGCAGATAGTCGTTTTTATGATTGAGACATCCGTTCTCGTCGCATCGCTCGTTGCCATCCTCTCTGTAACGATACCTATGCTCTGATTTCGATGCCCTTGTGAGTTTAAGCGGGAGCGTTTTTGAAAACGGACGTTCCTCTGGCGAATAAAAAGGGGCTCGTCTTTGTATCGAGTGACGAGCCCCTTTTTATCCCGCCGAAGCGGGCAAGCTTTTCTGAGGAAAGGTGGGACCGCGCAGCCGAAGCGATTGAAGGGTCAAACGGGGCGTGCATCCCCCGCGTGGTCCACGCGACTGTAACTGCCACTGTGCTTAAAAGTGCCGGTAGACTTTGCCTCGAGCGGCAAACACCAGGACTTTCAACTGATCGAAGTTGTGGACGCCTTGACGCGATTACTTGGGTATTTGCGGAAATGAGGTCGCGTTCGTGCGCCGGCGCTTGGATTGAGCGCACTCTAATGGGTTGTATTTTTCTATCGTATTCTTCGAATCACGGTTGCGGAGGAGCGGATGCCGATAGGGAAACTTTGGGCGGGACGAATATTCGGAACAAACACCGGAAACTTCTTTATCTCCCTCGCCGGCCGCGTTCTGGATATCCATCGTTGACTGTCTCAAGGAAGTAGATGCGGATCTCAGGGACGAGCGCGAATTCGAGCTTAATTTCGCTATAGAGTCTCGCCGCCTATCCGAGATCCTCGCTGCCGAGCATCTTCTACTTAGGAGTGGCGTTGAATCCGGCGAGATAAAGATCATCACCAGTGCCGAATTCAGAAACCTCTCTGGATATTCATCCGGAGGTCATCAGGGACGAAGTTTGGAGAGGAGCGTTGGCGGCGGCTAAGCGCACGGAAGAAGAAGTCGGATTGGAGAATTTGGGACCGTGGACCGATTTTGAATGGGGCATGGTCAACGGCAAACTTTCCGCCCTTCGATGGRTGCTTGGCGAAGAATGGGACATGCTCGACACCTAATTGGCGCCGTTATGCAGGATGACTTGGCCTAGCCAGACGCCTGCCTGGAGGTAGCAATGCGGTCGCACGGCGCGAAAAACGGATCCGTGCTCCGTAAATTCGAAAAACCTCTAAGGCTCAATGCATTGAATTCACTAAGAAAAATGGTGCCGCTTAGGTGACTCGAACACCTGACCCCATCATTACGAATGATGTGCTCTACCGACTGAGCTAAAGCGGCAATCCGGCGGGCGAAGCATAGGCCCGCGATTTGCATGGGGCTGATACAGCCATTGTCCGAAGATTTCAAGCACCCTCTTATGCCCTTTGGCAAAAAAGCTGAAGCCTGTGGAAAGGCCCGTAGTTCACAGCGCCAGCCGGGTGCGGGCGGCCTGATATTCCGCTTCCAGCCGGTCGACCAGCGTCGCGACCGGTTCCACGGCCTTGATCGCGCCGATGCCCTGGCCGCTGCCCCAGATGTCCTTCCAGGCCTTGGCGCCGCCGGTTGCCTGTTCGAAATCCATCTTCGAGGGATCGGCGTCAGGCAGGTCATCGGGGTCGAGGCCGGCCGCGCGGATGGAGGGTTTCAGGTAGTTGCCGTGCACGCCGGTGAAATAGTTCGAGTAGACGATATCGGCAGCGGCACCTTCCACGATCGCCTGCTTGTAGGCGTCGGAAGCGCGGGCCTCCTCTGTCGCGATGAAAGGCGTGCCGATATAGGCCATGTCGGCGCCCATGGCCTGGGCGGCGAGGATAGCGCCGCCGGTCGCAATCGAGCCGGCAAGCAGCAGCGGGCCGTCGAACCAAGAGCGGATTTCCTGCACCAGTGCGAAAGGGGAAAGCGTGCCCGCATGTCCGCCCGCACCTGCCGCAACGGCAATCAGTCCGTCTGCGCCCTTGCGGATCGCCGAATTGGCATGGCGGTTGTTGATGATGTCGTGCAGCACGATGCCGCCATAGGAATGCACCGCCGCATTCACTTCCGGCACGGCGCCGAGCGAGGAAATGACGACAGGCACCTTGTATTTCACGCAGAGCATCAGGTCGTGCTCCAGCCGCTTGTTCGACATGTGGACGATCTGGTTGACCGCGAAGGGCGCTGCCGGCCGTTCGGGATGCCTGGCATTGTGGTTGGCAAGATCTTCGGTGATCATCGCCAGCCACTCGTCGAGCTGGCTTTCCGGCCGCGCGTTGAGTGCGGGAAAGGCGCCGATCACGCCGGCCTTGCATTGCGCCAGTGTCAGTGCCGGATGGGAAATGATGAAAAGCGGGGAGCCGATGACCGGCAGTCTCAGGTTGTCCTTGAGGATCGGGGGCAGGGCCATGCTTCCACCATTTTTGACGTTTACGAAAACGTCAATTGATTATCAGAGCCGGCGCCCGAGGAAAAGAGTATGGCGGGAGCTAGCTTTCTTTTCCGTAATCCTGTCCACTTTCGGAATATCTAATGCATGTCGCGCAAAACTGCGCGGCGGTTTGCGACAACGACATGCTGAAAACAGTGCTTCGAGGCGCTGCGCGGCGTCCTTATCCCCCGCCGATGCGCTCGCAAAAGGCTGCAAGGCTTGCGGTTTGCCGCACTTGACGCTACCGAATTTTGACAGGCATTCAATCTTTTGAGGTCGATGCCGGCACGAAACGTGAAGGGCCTGATGTGAGCGGACTAGAAACGGCTATCAGAACTGCGCTCGATAATTCCGACCGCAACAGCGCGGAAGTTCGTGCACGCATCTATCAGTCCGCCCGTCAGGCGCTGGAAGCCGGCCTGCGAAAGCAGGATATCACCGATGCCGACGTCGTGGCCCATCACCGCCACCGTCTCGAAACGACGATCCACACCATCGAGAGCGAAGAGCGCACCCGCCTTCACCCGCGCCAGGGGCCTCCGGAAGTTCCGGTCCCGCCCGTTGTAGAGATGCCTGAGCCCCCGCGTCACGTGGAAGAGCCCGCCTATCGTGTGGAAGAGGCGCCCTATCATGTGGAAGAGCCCCCTTATCATGCGGAAGAGGATGACAGCCTGGCCGTTACAGGTGAAACACGCGGCCACGATGCCGCCGGGCATGTGGACGATGCGAGCCTGGATGGCGTTCACGCCAGCAGCGCCGATCAGCTGGGAGCGGCACCGGGTGGAGAGATGCGCGCGACGTCGGGCAAGCGCGGCGGCATGGATTTCCGCCCCGAGCGGGCCGCTGTCCGCCGCAGGCCGCGCAAGTTCTTCTCGCGCCTGCTTGTCTGGTGCGTGCTGCTCGCCTTCATCGGCATGGGTGGCTGGTGGGCCTATACATCAGGCCTTCTCCTGACGGCGGCCCAGCGCGACACCAGCGTCGCCAACCCGCCGGCCAGCACGCAGCCCGAGGATTTCGATGGCGAGGATAGTGCCGATAACAGCACCCCGCATGTCGATGAACCGCTCACGATCGATCCGCAGAACGGCTTCTCGGCAGACTGGATCGAGGTCTTCAAGCCTGCCGACAAGATCGAGAGCGGCCCGCGCGCGCGCGTGGAAAATGTCACCGAAACCGAAGGCCCGGCCGTCCGCCTGACCTCCCAGAGCGGCAATACGGATGGCAATGTCTCCATCAACGTTCCCGCCAATGTCCTGCAGCAGCTCGCCGGCAAGTCCTCGACCATCGCGCTGACCCTGCAGTCCACCACGGACGAGCCGACCCAGATCACCGTCGAGTGCGAGTTCCAGTCACTCGGCAATTGCGCCCGCCATCGTTTCAACGTCACGCGTGAAAAATCGGACGCGCTGCTGCAGGTCCGCTTCGACCGCTCGCTGGCGCCGAATTCTGCGGGCCGGCTGATGATCAACAGCGATGTGGACGGCAAGGCTCGCGGCATCAATCTCTTTGCCGTGCGGATCCTGCCGGGCCAGTAAGCGGCCCGGTTTGCCAGAGCGGCGTGCGTCCATTCGGACGCACAAAGGACGCTCTGCCCCTTTTAATCTACGCATCAGGCTTCCCGAAAATCGATTTCGATTTTCGGGCCGATGCTGTAGCGATGTCTATTTCAGGAAGCCGGCACCCGAACCGATGATCTTGTCGTCGAGTGAGCCKATCGCGTCCTTGTCCTTGCCGTCATAATCCATGGTCTTCAGCATGTGGCGGATGAGGTTGAGCCTCGCCCGGTGCTTGTCATTGGCGTGGATCACGGTCCAGGGCGCAAATTCCGTGTGGGTCTCCTTCAGCATCCGGTCGCGCTTCTCGCTATAGTCGCCCCATTTGGTCAATGCGGCTATATCCATCGAGGAAAGCTTCCAGACGGCGAGCGGGTCGTGCCGCCGGTCGTGGAATCGCTTGATCTGCATCTCGCGGCCGATATCCAGATAGAATTTGAAGAAGAATATGCCTTCGTGGGCGATGACCTTCTCGACCTGCGGCGCCTGGTTCAGGAAATCCTCGTATTGTTTCGGCGTGCAGAAGCCCATGACCGGCTCCACGCCGGCGCGGTTGTACCAGGAGCGGTCGAAGAGCACGAATTCGCCCGATGTCGGAAACTGCGCGATATAGCGCTGGAAGTACCATTGGCCCTGTTCCCGGTCGGTTGGCTTGGCAAGCGCCACGACGCGGGCAAGGCGCGGGTTCATGTGGGCCGAGGACGCCTGGATCGCGCCGCCCTTGCCGGCCGCATCGCGCCCTTCGAAGAGCGCCATCACCCGCTTGCCCGTCGCCTGCAGCCAGAACTGCACCTTCACGAGCTCGATCTGCAGCTTCTCCAGCTCTTCGACGTATTCGTCGTCCTTCATCTTCTTCTTGTAGGGATAATCGCCGGATTCCAGCGCATGCTCATCCACCCAGTCGGGCAGCACGGGATCGTCGATATCGAAGACGCGCTTCTTGCCCCTGATCTCCAACTCCACGACCCTGCTTTCGACGTCTTCGGCCATCGTCTTCTCCTGCGCTTGCTGATTTCGTTTTTCAGCAGGCGAACATATTTATCATTGAAAATCAAATCCGCTGCGTCAGCAAAGCGCAATTCGCTGTCGCGCGCTGCGGCTTTTCGCGCAAGTTTCAGAAACGGAAAACTTCTGTCATGAAATGCGGCTATCAGGCAGAGTTTGAATATAAAGAGAAACGAATCGATGCCGTGAGGGGCGCCTTGGAAGAAGAAATGCCGTGGACGAGAAGCCTGTTGGCGCGCATCCGGCGCGAGCGCCCGGTTTTGCTGGCGACGCTGCTGAGCGCGCTGGTGGCGCTTGCCGCCGGCATGAACAAATGGATCGTGCTCGTCCTGCTTCTGGTGATGATCTTCGCCTCGCTTTTCAACGAGGCGCCGGTCATCAAATCTGATGTCGTCGAGCCGGCCGAACCCGAGCCCGAAGTGCTTCCCAGTCGCCTGCCGGAGGTCTCCGCCACACTGGCCGGCCTCGATATCCCTGTCATGGTGCTCTCGGAAGATGCCTCGGTGCTGTTTCAGAACCGCGCGGCCGAAAAGGCCTTCGGCGAGGTGACGCTCGGTTCTCACATATCGGCGCGGCTGCGTTCGCCTGGCGTCCTGGATATGGTGCGCGAAACCATCGCCACCAACGCCCCGAACCAGATCGAGCATTCCGAGCGGCTGCCTTCCGAGCGCGTCTATATCGTGCGCAGCGCTCCCGTCGAATTCAAGGACGACGACGGCCGCAACGAGCGTTATTACATCCTCTCCTTCCGCGATATTTCCGAATTACGCCGCATCGATCGCATGCGCACGGATTTCGTCGCCAATGCCAGCCATGAGCTGCGCACGCCGCTTGCCTCGCTGCGCGGCTTCATCGAGACGATTCAGGGCCCGGCCAAGAACGATCCGAAGGCGCAGGCACGTTTCCTCGGCATCATGTTCGACCAGACGACGCGCATGAGCAGGCTCGTCGACGATCTCCTGTCTCTTTCCAGGCTTGAGCTCAAGTCGCACATCGCCCCCGACGAGAAGGTGGATCTCGTGCCGCTTCTCGGCCATGTCAGGGATTCGCTCGTGCCGCTTGCCACGGATGTCGGCGTCTCGATCAATCTGCACCTGCCCGACGGCAAGGTCGAAGTGCTGGGAGACCGCGACGAACTCGTTCAGGTCTTCGAAAACCTGATGGAAAATGCCTGCAAATACGGCCAGGAAGGCGAGACTGTCGATGTCTGGCTGAAGAACGGGTCCGGCCAGCCGGTGGAGGTCAGCGTCGTCGACAGAGGCCCCGGCATCCCGGCCGAACATGTGCCGCGCCTGACGGAGCGTTTCTATCGCGTCAGCATCGAAGACAGCCGCTCGAAGAAGGGCACGGGCCTCGGGCTTGCCATCGTCAAACATATTCTGACGCGCCATCGTGCACGGCTGATCGTTAAATCGGAGGTGGGCAAGGGAACGGAGTTTACCGTGCGTTTCTGACTCCATATGTCGCACGCAATTTATCGACGCCATATTTCTGCATTTAAAATCAATGGATTATTCTGTCATAAATGTTTCATCGATCTGACATAAAAGGACGGTGCTTAAGGCGCTAAGAGAGTCCTGCCGATGAAAAAAGGCAATGCGAGGGCCTCTTTGAGGCCGCACTCACACAAGCCCAAATGCCGGGAGATTCAAATGAACACCTTTAAACTTACTGTTGCCGCGCTTGCTGCAACCGCCGCTTTCGCTGGCGTTGCCGTTGCTCGCGACCAGATTCAGGTTGCTGGTTCGTCCACCGTCCTGCCTTACGCAAAGATCGTCGCCGAGTCCTTCGGCGAAACCTTCACCAAATTCAAGACGCCGGTCGTCGAATCCGGCGGCACCGGCGCTGGTCTGAAGGAATTCTGCAAGGGCGTCGGTGAAGACACGATCGACGTTGCCAACGCATCGCGTCCGATCAACAAGAACGAAGCCGAAGCCTGCAAGGCTGCCGGCGTAACGGACATCCAGGAAGTCAAGATCGGTTATGACGGCATCGTCTTCGCAACCGACGCTTCCAACCCGGACGTTGCCTACGTTCCGCAGGACATCTACAAGGCCCTCGCTGCCCAGGTTGTTGTTGACGGCAAGCTCGTCGCCAACCCCTACAAGAAGTGGTCGGAAGTCAACCCGAAGCTTCCGGCTGTTGATATCGCTGCCTACATCCCGGGCGAAAAGCACGGCACCCGCGAAGTCTTCGAACTGAACGTTCTCGCTGCCGGCTGCAAGGCTGCTGGCGCTCAGGAAGTCATCGCCAAGGAAATCACCGAGAAGGCTGCCCAGGCCAAGGCCTGCGTCGCAGTTCGCAAGGACGGCGTTGCAGTCGACATCGACGGCGACTATCCGGAAACGCTGGCACGCATCGCTGCCAACAAGACCGGCGTTGGCGTATTCGGCCTCTCCTTCTACGAAAACAATGCCGACAAGCTCAAGGTTGCTTCCATGAGCGGCATCGTTCCGTCCACGGAAACGATCGCTAACGGCACGTACCCGGTTTCCCGCCCGCTGTTCTTCTACGTCAAGAAGGCACATCTGGGCGCCGTTCCCGGCCTGAAGGAATATGTCAACTTCTTCGTATCCGACCAGATGATCGGCCCTGACAGCCCGCTCGTCGAATACGGTCTCGTTGCTGCTCCCGATGCAGAGCGCGATGCGATCCGCAAGGACGTAGAGGCTGGCAAGACCATGTAATGACTTTGCCGGCGCGCCACTCGGGGGTGTTGCGCCGGCATCGCCTGTCCGCCCGGCCCGCAAGGGCCGTGCGGAATGAACTTCTTCTCCATGATATTGAAGCCGATGGCATGCTCCTGGAGCTGCCGGGCTCTTTGGGGGCTGTGGGCCTGGGGACGTAACGAATGAGCACATCCATCATACTCTTGTGCCTGGTGATTATCGGCGCCGTTGCCTATGTGGCCGCGCGCAGCCGCGCCACGGCACTATCAGGCGGCAGGTCGTCCGCCATGCACTCGCGGTCGGCCTATCATGGCTCCTATGCCGCGATCTGGGCTGTTCTGCCTTCCCTGATCGTTCTGTTCGTCTGGCTTGCCGTAAGCCCGGGCATCGTCTCTTCCTCCGTTCGCGGTGGTTTTCCCGATGATGTGAAGGCGCAGCCGGCCGTCCAGCAGGATCTCGCCTACAGCATGATCGCCACGGTCGCCCGCGGCATGAACATGCTGACTTCGGATGAGGTCTCCTCCCTCTCCGGCAATCCTGCCGGTCTGCAGGCAAGGCTCAATGAAAAGGGCGTTCCGCTCGCTGGCGAGCCGCAGCCCTACATGATCGACGCCGCAAAGACCCTGAACGCCGAAAGCATGACGAGCCGTATCATTATGACGGCGATCGTGTTGCTCATCTCCGTCGCAGGCGCCTTCTACGCCCTTCGCGCCGTTGCTCCGCGCTTCCGCGCTCGCAATCGCGTTGAACGGGTCATGCTCTGGTCACTTCTCGTCGCGTCCTCCATCGCCATTCTGACGACGATCGGCATCGTTTTTTCGATGCTGTCGGAAGCGGCCCGCTTCTTTGCCGTCGTTCCCTTCGCCGACTTCTTCTTCGGAACGGTCTGGGACCCGCGCTTTGCCGGTGCCGGCAGTTCCTCCTTCGGCCAGTTCGGCCTCATCCCGCTGCTGCTCGGCACGCTCTATATCGGCCTGGTCGCCATGCTGGTCGCCGTTCCGGTCGGCCTCTTCGCCGCCATTTACATGGCCGAATACGCCTCTTCGCGGGTACGTTCGATTGCCAAGCCGCTTCTCGAAGTGCTGGCCGGCATCCCGACCATCGTCTACGGCTTCTTCGCCCTCGTCACGGTCGGTCCGTTCCTGCGCGATTTCTCTGCGCAGGTCAGCGGTCTGCTCTCCGGCAGCTATACCAATTTCATCCAGGCACAGAGCGTCATCACCGCGGGCATCGTCATGGGCATCATGCTGATCCCTTACGTTTCCTCGCTGTCGGATGACATCATCACCGCCGTGCCGCGCTCGCTGCGCGACGGCTCCCTCGGCCTCGGTGCCACGCGCTCCGAAACCATCAAGAAGGTGGTCCTGCCGGCCGCCCTTCCGGGCATCGTCGGCGCATTGCTGATGACGGCGTCCCGCGCCATCGGCGAAACCATGATCGTGGTTCTCGCGGCCGGTGTCGCCGCCCGCATCCAGATCAATCCCTTCGAGCCGATGACGACAGTGACCGTCAAGATCGTCAACCAGCTGACCGGCGACCTCGAGTTCACCTCGCCGCAGACGCTGGTTGCCTTCGCGCTTGGCATCACGCTGTTCTTCATCACGCTTTGCCTCAATATCTACGCGCTCTATATCGTGCGCAAATACCGGGAGCAGTACGAATGACGAATATTGTTTCCCCCGTCGCCGGCGTCACGGTCTCCAAGGCGCCTGCGCGCCGCGACATCGGCATCAAGCGCCGTTACGCTGCCGAGCGCCGCTTCCAGGCCTATGGTATCGCCGCGATCTCCTTCGGCCTGATCTTCCTGTTTATCCTGCTGTGGACCGTCATCAGCAACGGCTATACCGCGTTCCAGCAGACGGCGATCACGCTGCCGATCGAGTTTACCGAAAAGACCATCGATCCGGATAACAAGCGTGCGACCGATCCTTCGGTTCTCATCGCCGCCAGCTACCCGGTTCTCCTGCGTGACGCGATCGTCAAGCAGCTCGGCATCAACGCGTCGAGCCGTCCCGACGTGCGCGATGCATCCAACATGCTGTCCAAGGGTGCGCCGATCCAGCTGCGCGACATGGTCGTTGCCGACCCCTCGATCATCGGCAAGACCGTCAATGTCACGATCCTGGCCGATGCCAATGTCGACAGCGCCAACAAGGGCCAGATCGACCTCTCGGTCGATGAGAAGAACCGTAAGGTGAACGACAAGCAGGTCGGCTGGATGAACCAGCTGAAGGCGAGCGGTTCGCTTCACAAGGTCTTCAACACCGGCCTCTTCGTCAACGGCAATTCCAGCCGTCCGGAAGCCGCAGGTCTCGGCGTTGCCCTCATCGGCTCGCTCTATCTGATGCTGATCGTCCTCGTGCTTGCGCTGCCGATCGGTGTCGCCGCCTCGATCTATCTCGAGGAATTCGCGCCGAAGAACAGGCTGACGGACCTGATCGAGGTCAATATCAACAACCTCGCCGCCGTTCCGTCCATCGTCTACGGTCTGCTCGGCCTGTCGGTCTTCATCAACTTCGCCGGCCTGCCGCGTTCGGCACCGCTGGTCGGTGGTCTGGTGCTGACCCTGATGACGCTGCCGACGATCATCATCGCCACGCGTGCCGCACTGCGCGCCGTGCCGCCGTCGATCCGCTCGGCCGCCCTCGGCCTCGGTGCTTCCAAGATGCAGATGGTGTTCCACCATGTGCTGCCGCTTGCCATGCCCGGCATCCTGACCGGCACGATCATCGGCCTTGCCCACGCACTCGGCGAAACCGCGCCGCTGCTGCTGATCGGTATGGTCGCCTTCGTCGCCCAGGCGCCGTCCAGCCCGCTCGATCCTTCCACGGCACTCCCGGTTCAGGTCTACATGTGGGCCAATGAAGCCGAGCGCGCCTTCGTGGAAAGAACCTCGGGTGCCATCATCGTCCTGCTCCTGTTCCTGATCGTCATGAACCTCGGAGCTATCCTCTTGCGTCGTCGCTTTGAGCGCCGCTGGTAAACGGAGTAAAGATCATGAACATGTTGACGGAAGCCGCAGTCGAGAAGGCGCTGGACCAGAAAATGAGCAACGTCCCGTATAAGATGATCGGTCAGGATGTCTCCGTTTATTACGGCGAGAAGCGTGCGCTTTTCGATGTCAATCTGAACGTCCGCGAAAACACCGTGACCGCCCTGATCGGCCCCTCGGGCTGCGGCAAGTCCACCTTCCTGCGGTCGCTGAACCGCATGAACGACACGATCGACGGCTGCCGCGTCACCGGCAAGATCACGCTCGATAGCGACGACATCTACGATCCCGACATCGACGTCGTCGAACTTCGCGCCCGCGTCGGCATGGTCTTCCAGAAGCCGAACCCGTTCCCGAAGACGATCTATGAAAACGTTTCTTACGGTCCGCGCATCCATGGCCTTGCCAAGTCCAAGGCCGACCTCGACCAGATTGTCGAGACGAGCCTGCAGCGCGCCGGCCTCTGGAATGAGGTCAAGGATCGCGTGCATGAATCCGGCACCGGCCTTTCCGGCGGTCAGCAGCAGCGTCTGTRCATCGCACGCGCCGTTGCCGTCAGCCCGGAAGTCATCCTGATGGACGAGCCCTGCTCGGCGCTCGACCCGATCGCAACTGCCAAGGTCGAAGAGCTGATCCACGAGCTGCGTGAAAACTACACGATCGTCATCGTGACGCATTCCATGCAGCAGGCCGCTCGCGTATCGCAGCGCACGGCTATGTTCCACCTCGGCAACCTGGTCGAGGAGAACGATACCGACAAGATGTTCACCAACCCGGACGATCCGCGTACCCAGGACTACATCATGGGTCGCTTCGGCTGATTTTGGCGATGTGAAGCCTTCCCGATTTTCGAGGACAAAGCCCCATGGCATCAACACATATTTTCTCTGCTTACGATGACGATCTGAAATTCCTGTCCCGGCGCATTTCCGAGATGGGTGGTCTTGCCGAACAGATGGGCGGCGACGCTGTCCGCGCGCTCGTCAACGGCGATACCGCGCTTGCTCAGAAGGTCATTTCCGACGATGTGATCCTCGATCACGCCGAGCGCGAGATCAACGACAAGGCGATCGTCACGATCGCCCGTCGCCAGCCGATGGCCTCCGACCTTCGCGAGATCATGGGTTCGATCCGCATCGCCGCCGACCTCGAGCGCGTCGGCGATCTCGGCAAGAACACGGCAAAGCGCGTCATCGCGGTGCAGAGCACCGGCGTTCCGCGCAAGCTCGCCCGCGGCCTCGAGCATCTCTCCGAACTGGCGCTCGTCCAGCTCAAGGAAGTGCTCGACGTCTACACCAATCGTTCAGCTGACAAGGCGAATGCGATCCGCGAACGCGACGACGAGATCGACGCGATGTACACTTCGCTGTTCCGCGAACTCCTGACCTACATGATGGAAGATCCGCGCAACATCACGAGCTGCACGCATCTTCTCTTCTGCGCCAAGAACATCGAGCGCATCGGCGACCATGCAACCAACATCGCCGAGACGATCTACTACATGGCAACCGGCGCCCAGCCGGAGGGCGAGCGTCCGAAGGACGACAGCTCCAATACCGTTGGTGCGGTGACGGAGTAATCTGGACCTGCCGATTGCGTGCGCGCCCCGCGCTGGGGCGCGCAAGGGTCGCAGCCAATTCCGAGTTCCTGCATGGTCCCTTGCTTAAATCACCCCCGGTTTAAGGATCATGCATTAGGAGACTGACACGCATGATCCCAAGAGTTGCAGTTGTTGAAGATGAAGAGGCACTCAGCGTGCTTCTCCGCTACAATCTCGA
This sequence comes from Rhizobium sp. P1_E6, assembly GCF_056405875.1. NCBI lineage: Bacteria > Pseudomonadati > Pseudomonadota > Alphaproteobacteria > Hyphomicrobiales > Rhizobiaceae > Rhizobium > Rhizobium sp. P1_E6. The sequence goes on from NZ_JBFUBG010000006.1 coordinate 13,251, forward strand.
GGCTGAAGGTTTCGAGGTGGATACGATCCTCCGTGGCGACGAGGCCGAAATCCGGCTTCAGGAGCGCACCCCGGACCTGCTCATCCTTGACTGGATGCTGCCGGGCGTTTCCGGCATCGAGCTCTGCCGCCGGCTGCGCATGCGGCCGGAAACCGAGCGTCTGCCGATCATCATGCTGACGGCACGCGGCGAAGAGAGCGAGCGCGTTCGCGGTCTCTCGACCGGCGCGGATGACTATGTCGTCAAGCCCTTCTCCACGCCGGAACTCGTTGCCCGCGTCAAGGCGATGCTGCGACGCGCCCGTCCGGAGGTTCTCTCCACCGTTTTGAAGTGTGGTGATATCGAGCTCGATCGCGAAACCCATCGCGTCCATCGCAAGAGCCGCGAAGTCCGCCTCGGCCCGACCGAATTCCGCCTCTTGGAATTCCTGATGTCGTCGCCGGGCAGGGTCTTCTCCCGCTCGCAGCTTCTCGATGGCGTCTGGGGTCACGATATCTACGTGGATGAACGCACCGTCGACGTCCATGTCGGCCGCCTGCGCAAGGCGCTGAATTTCTCCAACATGCAGGATGTCATCCGCACCGTCCGCGGCGCGGGATATTCCATGGAAGCCTGATCCGAGTGATCGGAGGTCACGAACGGGTCGTCTGGGTAACCGGGCGGCCCGTTTGTTTGTTCGGGTGGGCTTTTTAAGAGTAGACGTTGGCTTGCTGACGCCTTGACCGACATGCCCCTTGCATCGCGAGGGCTCAAGCGATGACGGGGACATCTGCTATGCGCCGATTGCGAACATTCTCTGAGCCTTGAGCATCGACTGATTTGGGGCCGGAAGGGGACTGTCGGCTTGCTGGCGCTAGCCAATCGAAGCCGTCACCAAGATGAGCGTGAGCTCTGCTATGGAACTTCAGCATAGCGGATGATGCTCTGATTTTGTACGTTGGCGACTAGTTCATCAGAACGAGACAAAAATCGGCGGAGCAAAGGTGAGGAATTTGAATCGTTGTATCCTAAGGTGAGATCAATTGTCGGAGGCACACCCTCAAGTGCTCTGGCAACGACATTTGGCGTCAGCATATTTTGCGCATAAAGCGGAATAAGCGTTATTCCACCTGTAGACACGACGAGCGACATTGCTGATGGTAGGCCTTCACCTTCGTACTCTGCCTTGAGTGTGATCCCAAYGTTCGACGCGTACTCCTGGATCACGGATTGCAAGACCGGAGAAATTCTAGCCGAACTGACGTAAGTTTCGCGGGCAAGATCCTGTGGCCGGATCTTTTTCTGCGACGTCAAGCGATGGTCAGCCGGCAGCACGGCGATCAGTGGCTCCTTGGCTAAAAACTTGAACGACACACCAACACTCTGCGTCTCGGGGCGAAGGAAAGCGACGTCCAGCTTGCCTCGCATCAGTGCCAGAGCAAGGTCCGGGGAAGACTGACTGGACAATATGATTTCAACCTCCGGCGCTTCCTCACGAATAATGCGCAGTGCATGGGGTAGCCACACGACCTCTTGCCCTGCGAGAAAACCGATAGTGAACGACTGCTTTTGCGGCTGCTCTGCCCGCCGGGCCCCTTCCGCAGCCGCCTCGACTTGCAACAACGCCAGCCGCGCGTGATCAAGAAACACTTTACCGGCGGCGGTGAGCGTCACGCCGCGCGGCTGCCGTTCCAGCAGTTTTACACCGACTTCGGTTTCCAGATCGCGAATTTGCCTGCTGAGTGAGGGCTGGGAAGTGTGTAGCCGCCGCTCGGCTGCGGTCAGTAAGCTTCCCTCTTCCGCAACAGCAATAAAATAGCGCAAATGCCTGAGTTCCATCGCGTCCCCGCTATGCCTTTAAGGCATAGCTCGAACGTACAAGGTATTTGTCCTTGATAAAAGGGGGATTTAATTAACGCCGCAATCTAGGGACATAGTCGAATGCTTCATCGGAAGTATTTCGCAGTCAACTGTGTCCAGTCAGAGAAGGAAAGCTAAATGTCTAAAAGCCTACCTGTCGTGACCCGCAATTATCGGCGCTGACCTACATTATGTGAGACTGACCAATTCTTGTGTCGGATCATGTGCCTGGGCCTCGAAAGATGAGGCATGCGTGGCAATCTTGCGTCGGCTATTGCAATAGCGCGTGGATGGATGGCTTTATTTAGTGATTTATTATCTTCCAATGAATGTTTAACAGCGCAGATGGAGCGACGCGATGCCTACAATCACGACCACGGACGGCGTAAACATCTTCTACAAGGACTGGGGCTCGGGCCAACCGATCGTTTTCAGCCACGGCTGGCCGCTGACAGCGGACGACTGGGACGCCCAGATGACATACTTCCTTCATCAGGGGTATCGGGTGATCGCCCACGACCGGCGCGGCCACGGCCGGTCCGACCAGCCCGGCACCGGCAACGATATGGACCACTGGGTTGCCGACCTCGCGGCCCTGACCGAGCACCTCAACCTGCGCGACGCGATCCATATCGGGCACTCGACAGGTGGCGGTGAGGTGGCTCGCTATGTGGCTCGCCATCAGGAGCGCGTCGCGAAGGCGGTGCTGGTCGCTTCGCTGACACCGAACATGTACCGGAGCGCGGAAAATCCGTCCGGTCAACCGCCGGAGTGGTTCGAAGCGATCCGGGCAGGCATGCTGGGCAACCGGGCGGAGTTCTACCGTTTCGTCCCTGAGAATCCGTTCTACGGCTACAACCTCGATGGGGCCAAGCCTTCGGAGGCAATCATTGCGAACTGGTGGCGCCAGGGCATGGCCGGTGGTGCCCTGGCTCACTACGCGACTGTCGACTCTTGGCTGGAAGATTATACCGAAGACCTCAAGAAGATCACCGTGCCGGTGCTGGTAATGCATGGCGAGGCCGATCAAGTCGTCCCCTTCGCAAGTTCCGTGCCGCGTGCGGTCAACTTGCTTAAGAACGGATCGCTGAAGACCTATCCGGGCTACCCCCATGGCATGCTGACCACGCATGCGGATGTCCTCAACCCCGACCTGCTCTCGTTCATCAGGTCTTGACGACATCGACGGGACGTTCTGTCACCCGGCAGTGCCGGGTGACACCTGTTGGTGCCTGGTACGGGGAGCGTTCCCGGAGGGTGCTTCCGACAGTGGCAATTTGCTTTGCTTGGTGAGAAGCGAAAGATGCGACTTGTCGCGCTTAAATCTTTCGTTGCGGTGGCCGGTTACTCCACCGGCCGAAATGGCTCGGCATCTCGGCTTCGACATCTGGAAATAAGAGCGGGGGATGTCCGTCGATTTAATGTCAGGAGCACCGCCAGCTTCCGAAGTGCTCAATATAGGCTCGTTTTTCGGCTTCCGGCCTTTAGGTAATTTCAGGCTGGCGTTGCTGTCGTCTTTGAACTTTATGGCGCTCAGCTCGATGGCGGTTTTGGGACGCTGACGATTGTGTCTGAACGGCTGAAATGATGGCGCGAAGCTGCCCCTGAGAAAACTCTTTGGTATGTCCGCTTAGAGCCAACAGAAGGATTTAAGCACTTATTGCCCTGCCTAGTAATTCTACGGCAAGAGTTCACCGCTCCGCGTCGGCCTGTGGTCGTTGACGACGGCGCTGAGCTTGCACGTCTTGATCAGCGAGGCAATGATCGCCCCGTTCCGCCCCAGCGTCATGGCCAGCGAAACTGCGTTCTTGCGATCAAGGCGGCGCCATCGTTCGCCAGGCAGGTGGTTCAGCCTCAGGCGATAAAGCCAAAAAAATAGCCCCTCCACGCTTTCGCTAGGAGGGGCCATGGATGCTGCTTTTTGCAGGCGCTTGTCAGGCTGCCCGGACGGCTGCCCTGCGGCGCTCGCTGACCGGCTGGTAGGCGAGGCGCTGGTGATAGTTGCAATAAGGCGAGGAATCCGTGGAGTCGCAGCCGCAGAAATAGAAGTCGTCCTTCAGCGGATCGCCGACCGGCCACTTGCAGGTGCGCTCGGTCAGTTCCGTCAGGCCAAGGCGGCGGGAGATCGGCACGACCACATTCTTGGCCGGCACATATTCCATTTCCTCGACCGTTTCGATCTCGATCTCTTCCTTCAGCATCGTTGCGCCCTGCTGGCGGGTCACGGTGCGGGTGGTGGCGAGGCGAGATGCGTAGTTCGGGGCCCGCGGAGCCGACGTATTGCGCTTGGGTGCGCGCGCAGCGGTCGCCGTGCCGCCGGCCTTGGCGCGGCCGGGAAGACTGAGCCGGTGAACCTTGCCGATAACAGCGTTTCTACTCACTCCGCCAAGCTGCGCAGCGATCTGGCTGGCGCTCAGCCCTTCCGACCAAAGCTTCTTGAGCTTCTCGACACGCTCGTCTGTCCAGTTCATTGCCCTGTCTCCGCCTTTCGCGTTGGTGATGGCAGAATCCCTCACCGTTGCCCCGAAAGCCTCCGAAGCAAGAAACGCCTGATCAATTTTGGTGACTAGTTCCGCCGCATGCAGTCTAGTAATTGAACTTTAACCTAGTGTGAGCCTGACTCTGTGACAAGAGTCGCAGGAATCCGATGAATCCGAATTCGGGGTTTTCCCCAACTTGCTTCCCCGGCGAGTCATTTCTGCAACATTAGCTGTTGATAGACCTGAAAAGCCCATTAGGCGCTTGACGCATGCGCTAAATCCTCAGTTTTGTTGACATCGCACTGCGAAAAGGAAATAGTGCCTGAGAGGCCGCCGCAAGGCGGCATTTTTAATTTTTCGGGCCTGGTTTTCTTAGCCGGAGTCCATTGTTTCAGAGCCTGACCAGGAGATTGCGCCATGGCTGAAGCCTCGCCGCTTTATGATACCTATTCTCGTGCCCCGCTGCGGTTCGAGCGAGGCGAAGGCGTGTGGCTGATCACCGAAACTGGCGAGCGATATCTGGATTTCGGCGCGGGCGTTGCCGTCACATCCGTGGGGCATGGCAATCCGCAGGTTGTGGCCGCCCTCAAGGATCAGGCCGACAAGGTCTGGCATCTCTCCAATATCTATGAAGTGCCGGGGCAGGAGAAGCTTGCCAAGCGCCTGACGGATGCCACTTTCGCAGACAAGGTGTTTTTCACCAATTCCGGCGCCGAGGCTCTCGAATGCGCCATCAAGACTGCGCGCCGTTACCAGTTCTCCAAGGGGCATCCCGAGCGCTTTCACATCATCACTTTCGAAGGCGCCTTCCACGGCCGCACGCTGGCGACCATCGCCGCCGGCGGTCAGGAGAAATACCTCGAAGGTTTCGGCCCCAAGGCCCCCGGCTTCGATCAGGTGCCTTTCGGCGATATCGAGGCCGTCCGTGCGGCAATCACCGATAATACGGCCGGCATCCTCATCGAGCCGGTGCAGGGCGAGGGCGGTGTCCGCCCGGCGACCCCGGAATTCATGAAGGCGCTTCGCCAGCTTTGCGACGAGCATGGCCTGCTGCTGATCCTCGACGAGGTCCAGACCGGCGTCGGCCGTACCGGCAGGCTCTTCGCCTATGAATGGTCGGGTATAACGCCTGACATCATGGCAGTCGCCAAGGGCATCGGCGGCGGCTTTCCGCTCGGGGCCTGCCTCGCAACGGCAGAAGCTGCTTCCGGCATGAAGGCCGGCACGCACGGCTCCACCTATGGCGGCAACCCGCTGGCCATGGCTGTCGGCAGTGCGGTGCTGGATATCATCCTGGCCGATGGCTTCCTGCAGCATGTGCGCGATATCACCCTCGTCTTCCGTCAGGGCCTCGCCTCGCTCAAGGATCGTTATCCCGATGTCATCGAGGATATCAGAGGCGAAGGCCTGATGCTCGGCATCAAGGCAGCCATTCCTTCGGCGGAGCTTCTGAAGGAAATCCGTGCAGCACACCTTCTGGCGATCCCGGCAGGCGACAATGTCATCCGTCTGCTGCCGCCGCTGGTCGTAACCGCGGAAGAGGCGCGCGAGGGGATTTCCCGTATCGAGCGTGCCGCCGAAAATATCCGTGCCGCCAAGGTCAAGAAGACCGCTTGATAGGACAATGCCCCGCCCGCTGGCGGGCGTAGCAGGTAACGAACAATGGCTTCCCCTAAACACTTCCTCGATCTCTCCGCCGTCACCACATCCGACCTCAGAACCATCATGGATGACGCCAAGCTGCGAAAGCAGGCTTTCAAGGCAGGCACGGCCGACAAGCCGCTCGCCGGCAAGATGCTGGCCATGATCTTCGAGAAGCCGTCTACCCGAACCCGCGTCTCCTTCGATGTCGGCATGCGCCAACTCGGCGGCGAGACGCTGTTCCTGTCGGGAACCGAAATGCAGCTCGGCCGCGCCGAGACGATCGGCGACACCGCCAAGGTGCTGTCGCGTTATGTCGACGCGATCATGATCCGTACGACCGACCATAACCGTATGCTGGAACTGGCCGAGCACGCCACCGTGCCTGTCATCAACGCGCTGACGGACGATACCCATCCCTGCCAGATCATGGCTGACGTCATGACCTTCGAAGAGCATCGCGGCCCGATCAAGGGCAAGACGATCGCCTGGACGGGTGACGGCAACAACGTGCTGCATTCGCTGGTGGAAGGAGCTGCCCGCTTCGGCTACCGCATGAACATGGCCGTACCCCTTGGTTCCGAGCCGAAGGATCACTATCTGAACTGGGCCCGCAATGAGGGCGCCGAAATCATGCTTTACCATGATGCTGACCGTGCGGTCGCCGGCGTCGATTGCGTGGTGACCGATACCTGGGTCTCCATGAATCAGGAACATCGGGCTCGCGGTCACAATGTCTTCCAGCCTTATCAGGTCAACGCGCAATTGATGGCGCAGGCCGGCAAAGATGCGCTGTTCATGCATTGCCTTCCCGCCCATCGCGGCGAGGAGGTGACGGATGAGGTGATCGACGGTCCGCAGTCCGTGGTCTTCGATGAGGCGGAAAACCGTCTTCATGCGCAGAAGTCGATTCTTGCTTGGTGCCTGGGCGCGATCTGAACCATAATCGGATGCCGCGAGTCCCAAGCTCGCGGCTGCGCGAGCGGCCGGCACGCTAGCCTGCTGCTCCCATAGAACAGGAGTGTAAGCCATGGCAGAAGCTGCAGCCGCTCTCGGCGAGTTCGATTTCGCCGGCGATGATCATGTCGTCCCTTTCCAGGTGGAAGGGCTTGATGTGCGCGGTCGCGCCGTCCAGCTCGGCCCGATGCTGGATTCAATCCTCGAACGCCATCATTATCCTACGCCCGTCGCCCGCCTTCTGGCTGAAGTGGTGGTGCTCACGGTGCTGCTCGGCACCTCGTTGAAGTTCGACGGCAAGTTCACCGTCCAGACCAAGAGCGACGGTCCCGTCGATCTGCTGGTCGCCGATTTCTCGACGCCGGAAAATGTCCGCGCCTATGCCCGCTTCGATCAGGCGATGCTCGATCAGGCGATCGCATCAGGCGAAACGGAGCCTGAGCAGCTTCTCGGCAAGGGCGTGCTGGCCTTCACCATCGATCAGGGCAAGTTCAGCCAGCCTTATCAGGGCATCGTCGCATTGGACGGTACCTCGCTGGAAGACATTGCCGGCGTCTATTTCCGCCAGTCGGAGCAGATCCCGACGCGGGTGCGCCTTGCTGCTGCGGAGCTCTTCGACCGTGATAACGATGGCAAGCCGCGTCACCGCTGGCGGGCAGGGGGCCTCGTTGCCCAGTTCCTGCCGGAAGCGCCGGAGCGCATGCGCCAGACCGATCTTCATGGCGGCGACGGCGACACAGGCGAACGCGGCCACCTTGAGGACGATGCCTGGGCGGAAGCCCGCTCGCTCGTCGAAACCGTGGATGCAGATGAACTCACCGATCCGCTTGTTGGCACCGAGCGCCTGCTGTTCCGCCTCTTCCATGAGCGCGGCGTGCGCGTTTACGAACCGCGTGCCGTCTTCGATCGCTGCAGCTGTTCGCGGGAAAAGATCGGCGGCGTGCTGAAGGGTTTCAGCGCCGAGGAAGTAGAGGCAAGCCAGGAAAACGGTGAGATCGCCGTGACCTGCGAGTTCTGCTCAACGACCTACCGCTTTCCGGTGCATGAGGTTGCGTCTCAGCTTACTTAGTCTTCCTGAGTATAAGAACAGGCGAGCAATAGAACTAAGCGATAGCGCAGCGCAGTGACTCGACTTTTGGTAGTCACTGTGTGCCTATTGTGTTTCATTGGTTCAGGCTATGGAAGCGGGGTGGGTGCCAATGAAGTTTTTGTGTTTGGTACTTGCGCTCTTAGCTGCAGTGCCGCGAATTAGCTTTGCCGACGACGAGACTGTTCTATGGAAAGAAGTTGGTGGCTGGAGTGTGGCTGTCGACAAAAGTTTGGGCAACGCCTGCTTTGTCATGACTTCCTTTGAAGACGGTACAGTTTTTCGTCTCGGCTTCAATTTCATCGAAAAGGATAATCCCTTTTATATCCTGATGGCCAATGCAAATTGGAAATCATTGGAAGAAGGCAAGCAATATCCGATCGAATTCTACCTGGACCGCTCCAAATGGACTGCCGACGCAAGCGCCGTAGATCTTGACGGTACTAAGGCATTGTGGATTAATTTTAAGGATACTGGCTTGATTGGCGAGTTCGCTCGCAAGTTGAGTTTTCGTGTCGATTTTAACGGCAAGCGGATAGTTGCCCTCAGTCTAAAGAACTCCGTCAAAGCGACCGATGAGATGCTCGTCTGTCAAAAGGCTGTCAACGCTGCAGTGGCCCAACAGCCGGCACAGCCGCAATCAAAAGATCCGTTTGAGGCAAAGCCGGATGCTCAGACCGCATCGGATCCCTTTGAGCTTTAATAGAGATTGCCGATTGAAGACTTCAGCATTGCCGCATATCCGCGAGCAATCGGTTCGAATTTACGCATCAGTTGAGCACCCTGAGCAGGCCGGGTGAATCGAGCGAGAAGGCGGGGATGTCGACATCGAACAGCTCGCCTTCGTCCGTCTCCATCTGGTAATGGCCGAACATCAGGCCGGATGGCGTATCCAGCGGACAGCCCGATGAATATTCATAGGTATCGCCAGGTTGCAGACGCGGCTGCTCGCCAACGACGCCGGGGCCGCTGACCTCGTCGATCTGCCCGTTCTGGTCGGTAATATTCCAGTAGCGGTTGACGAGACGTACGGCTATGCCGGAGTTGTTGGCGATGACGACGCGATAACCCCAGACATAGCGATCGTCGTCCGGATCGGATTGCTCCTCCAGATAGAACGGTTCGACAACCACTTCGATGTCTCGTGTGAGGGCGCGATACATGCCTTACACCTTAGTCAATATACGTTACCCGTATCTTATAACAGTCCTCATGCGTCAAGAAACGGAACAGTGAACGTGGCCCCGCCGCCCTCGGTCGGGCCGCCTTTTGTTCATTAAGCCTAACTCTCAGTGTTAATTTCAAGGCAAATGCCACGGCCACGGTGGTATTCCGCGGCCGCGCCAGGAGCGCCGTGCGTCCTTTCGGACGCACAAAGGAACGCTCTATCCCTTGAATCGACGGGTCAGGCCGAAACCGTTTCCAGTGCGCGGGCGAAATCCTCGATGAGATCGTCCGTGTCTTCGATACCGGCCGAGAGGCGTACCGTGCCCGGCGAAATGCCGAGCTCGGCGCGGGCCTCGTCCGTCAGGTTCTTGTGCGTCGTCGTCGCCGGATGGGTGATCAGGCTCTTGGAGTCGCCGAGGTTGTTGGAGATCTTGACGATATCGAGCGCGTTCTGCAGCGCGAATGCCGCTTCCTTGCCACCCTTCAGCTCGAAGCAGACCAGCGTCGAGCCGCCGGTCATCTGCTTGGCAATGATATCGGCCTGCGGATGGTCCTTGCGGCCGGGATAGATGACCTTGGCGACCTTGCCCTGTTCGGCCAGGAAATCGGCGATCTTGGCGGCATTCTGCGTCTGCTGYTTGACGCGCAGCGGCAGCGTCTCGATGCCCTTCAGAAGCGTCCAGGCATTGAAGGGCGACATGGCCGGGCCGGTATGGCGGAAATAGTCATGCAGGTTCTCGTCGATCCATTCCTTGTCGGAAAGCACGACGCCGCCGAGGCAGCGGCCCTGGCCGTCAATATGCTTGGTGGCGGAATAGACGACGATATGGGCGCCGAGTTCCAGCGGCTTCTGGAAGAGCGGCGTCGCAAACACGTTATCGACCACGACCTTCGCGCCGATCTGGTTGGCGAGCTTGGAGACACCGGCAATATCGACCACTTCCAGCGTCGGATTGGTCGGGCTTTCCAGGAAGAACACCTTGGTCTTCGGCGTGATGGCCTTTTCCCAGTTCTCCAGGTAGCGGCCATCGACCAGCGTGCAGTCGATGCCATATTTCGGCGCCAGCGTCTCGACCACCCAGCGGCAGGAACCGAAGAGGGCGCGGGCGGCGACGATGTGGTCGCCGGCCTTCAGCTGGCAGAGAATGGCGGCGGTGACGGCGGCCATGCCGGAAGCCGTGGCGCGGGCATCTTCCGCGCCTTCCAGCATGCACATGCGCTTTTCGAACATGTCATTGGTGGGGCTGCCGTAGCGCGCGTAGATGAAACCTTCGGTTTCGCCCTTGAAGCGCGCCTCGGCTGCTTCCGACGTATAGTAGACGAAACCCTGCGTGAGATAGATTGCCTCGGATGTCTCGCCATATTGCGAGCGGAGCGTTCCGCCGTGGACGAGTTGGGTTGCCGGGCGCCAGGTCTTGCTCATGCCATCACCACTTTCAAACAACAAAAAAACCGGCCGCAAAAGCAGACCGGTTTTCAACCCGGTCTTTTTAGCCACTTATTTAACGTGGCTGCAAGCCGACCGGCCAAATCACCACGGGATAAAATTGCAATACTGCCGTTCTGCGCTTGCGTCAATTCCCCGACTTTGGTTTTGTCGGCGGCAAATTATGGATGGAGCATGATGGCTCGCGAAACTGGAATTTTGGCCGACCGCGCGATTTCCGCGCTGTTTGAAACGGGGCGTCTTCAAAGCGAACGGGAGCTTGATCGTGATCAGATCCAGCCTGCGAGCCTGGATCTGCGGCTGGGCGCCAAGGCTTTCCGGGTGCGCGCCAGCTTCATGCCCGGCCCTTCTCACCTTGTCGCAGACAAGCTCGATCGGCTGAGCCTGCATGTCATTGATCTCAGCGAAGGCGCGGTGCTGGAAACCGGCTGCGTCTACATCGTACCGCTGATGGAGCGTCTCGATCTGCCGGCCGACATGTCTGCCTCTGCCAATCCCAAGAGCTCGACCGGCCGTCTCGATATCTTTACCCGCGTCATCACCGATTACGCGCAGGAATTCGACAAGATCCCATCAGGCTATTCCGGTCCGCTCTATCTCGAAATCAGCCCGCGTACTTTCCCGATCGTCGTGCGCCGCGGTTCGCGCCTGTCGCAGATCCGCTTCCGTGTGGGCCATGCTGTGCTCAACGAACCGGAGCTCCTGAAGCTGCACGAAACGGAAACGCTGGTGGCTGCCAAGCAACCGAACGTATCCGGCGGCGGCATTGCACTGTCGATCGATCTGGCGGGCGACGAGGAGAGCCTGATCGGGTATCGCGGCAAACACCACACGGCCGTCGTCGATGTCGACAAGAAGGCCCAGCACGATATCTTCGATTTCTGGGAGCCACTCTATAGCCGAGGCCGCAACGAACTGATCCTCGATCCCGATGAGTTCTACATTCTCGTCTCGCGTGAGGCCGTTCACGTCCCCCCGCATTACGCGGCGGAAATGACGCCCTTCGACCCGCTCGTCGGCGAATTCCGCGTGCATTATGCCGGCTTCTTCGATCCGGGCTTCGGCCATGCGCCCGCCGGCGGGCGCGGCAGCCGCGCGGTGCTGGAAGTGCGCAGCCACGAAGTGCCCTTCATCCTCGAAGACGGCCAGATCGTCGGCCGCCTGATCTACGAGCACATGCAGGAACAGCCGACGAGCCTCTATGGCTCAGGCCTAGGCTCCAACTATCAGGCGCAGGGCCTCAAGCTCTCGAAGCATTTCCGGATCTGATCTCGGTAATGCCGCGACTTGACAGCGGCGGCCATCTGTTGGAAGTCTCAAGCTTCAGGCGGGTGTAGCTCAATGGTAGAGCAGCAGCTTCCCAAGCTGAATACGAGGGTTCGATTCCCTTCACCCGCTCCAGCTACTCCTCTCAATCTCTTCCGAAAATGTTGATCGGCCTGTATCGGCGATGCGCGATCGCCAACGTGCGGTCCGGACGGATGATATAGGTCTCCTCGACCTGCCGGCCGTACTGGTCGATGAAATCGTGCGGGAAGGTCGAGCCGACAGGCGACTTTGTCAGTTTCGTGCGCGGCTGGCCGTTATAGGTGATGCTGCCGGGAATGGGCTCGATGCCGGGACCCGTATATTCGACGGTCGTGCAGCCGGCGAGCGCCAGCGCGCCGATGAGGCCAAGTGCGATCAGTTTCATATTGGAAGCCTTTCTTTCCGCAGCACGGTGTCATTGTACCGCAAATTGCGAAAAGCTCACGATACAAACGGCGCACACGTCTTCAACCCTTCGAGAAGGGCGTTGCGACCATGGTCTACTGCTTTTCCGAAGTCGCTCGACCGATATGCTCGACCGATCTGATTGCCGCTCGTGGCGCGATCTGCTAGAGCGGCACTGTCGAAAAAGGCAGGATCGGATGAGGTAAGCCCGGTCCCTTCCATCATCGGAAGCTCTGCTCCGTGTTTCACACGAGAACCCGCGACGTGGCCCGCATGCGAATGCGGGGTCCCGGCGGCATGCGGAGCGTAAAGAACGCACTCCTCCGGGATTTCATTTTCGAAGGAGACAGTCATGCGTTTGAACCATCTTGATTTCTACGTGCCCGATATTGCCGCTGCGGCCGATTTCTTCCTGCGTTATTTCAGTCTGGAATTGCGGGAGATGAACGAACGGATCGGCCGGGCGATCCTCTACGACGAGCAGGGCACAGAGATCGTTCTCAGTCGTCCGTTGCCGAAATTCGGCGGTGCCGATCAGGTCGAGCTGCAGCGACAGACCTATCATATCGGCTTTATCCTTCCCGAAAGATCGGATGTCGATCATCTCCATCTTCGCCTGGCGGCGGATGGTGCTGCCGTTTCCGGACCACCCACTGCCATCCGCGGTGGCTGGCTGTTCTATTGCACGGCGCCCGGCAACGTGCTTGTCGAGGTCGGCTGGCGCCCACAGGCCTGAAAGACCTAAAACGAAAATGGGCGGCCGAAGCCGCCCATTCACACTCAATCAGGTTTTCAGCTCAGAATTCCGTCCAGTCGGCCTCCTGGCTGCTGGAAGGGGCGGCCGCGCTGTTTTTGCCGAAGGCATTGGCGATTTTCTGGCCGAGGGCGCGGGCCGGCGAAGCCTTCGGGCGTGACGTGCTTTCGGCAACACGCACCGGGGTTCTCGCGGCCGGTCGTGCGGCGGCGCGCGGTGCGGTCGGGATCGGCGCGCTTGCAACGAATCCGCCGGTGCCGGTCAGTCGGAACTGGCCGAGCAGGTTGTTGAGTGCCGTCGCTTCCGTTGCAAGGCCGTGGCTTGCCGCGGTGGATTCCTCGACCATCGCCGCATTCTGCTGCGTGCTCTGGTCCATGGTGTTGACGGCGGTATTGATTTCCTGCAGGCCGGTCGACTGCTCGCGGGCAGCTTCGGCGATCGCATGGACGTGCTGGTTGATTTCCTGCACCTCGTGGACGATCGCATCGAGCGCCTTGCCCGTCTCGCCGACCAGTGAGACGCCGGTCTGCACATGCGTGCCGGATGTGTTGATCAGCGCCTTGATTTCCTTGGCGGCGTTTGCAGAGCGCTGGGCCAGTTCGCGGACTTCCTGTGCGACGACCGCAAAGCCCTTGCCGGCTTCACCGGCACGCGCTGCTTCAACGCCGGCGTTCAGCGCCAGCAGGTTCGTCTGGAAGGCGATATCGTCGATGACGCCGATGATATTGCCGATCTCGACGGAGGACTGCTCGATCTGATGCATGGCGGCGACCGCCTTGCGGACGATGTCGCCGGACTTCTCGGCACCAAGGCGGGTGCGGGCGACGAGCTGGCTTGCCTCTTCTGCACGCTTTGCCGCGTCCTTCACCGTTATGGTGATCTCTTCGAGGGCTGCTGCCGTTTCTTCGACGGAAGCGGCCTGCTGCTCGGTGCGCTTCGAAAGCTCGTCGGCAGACGAACGGATCTCGTTGGCGCCGGCGCCGATCGCCCGGGCATTGGAGCCGACCGTGTGCATGGTCTCGTTGAGCTTCTCGACCGAGTTGTTGAAGTCCTGGCGCAGCGCATCGAGATGCGCGACGAAGGGTTCGTTGATATTCGAGGCCAGGTCGCCGGCGGCAAGGCGGCGCAGGCCATCGCCGAGTGCTGAGACGGCGCGTTCGAGTTCGGATGCCTCGCGGGTACTCTGCGCCTCGCGATCGCGGCGCTCGTTGTCGCTGACGCTGCGGTCGGCTTCGGCGCGCGCTTCGAGGGCAATACGCTCGACCGCGTTGTCGCGGAAGATCGAGACGGCCTTCGCCATCTGGCCGACTTCGTCGCCGCGGTCGAGACCGCTGATCTCGCTGCCGGTATCGCCTGCGGCAAGCTGAGTCATCCGATCGCGCAGCTTCGCCATGGGGGTGGTGATACCGATCTGGGCGACGACGACGCTGAGACCGACGGCGCCGACTACGGCAAGGCCGATCAGCGCGAAACAGAGGTTGATACTATCGTTGACGGAAGCCGAAAGTGCGTCGCCGCCGTCGTTGAGCATCGCCATCATCGCATCGTTGTTGGCAATCATCTTCGGCGTCAGCGCGTTGAGCTTGGCATTGATCAGGGCGACATTCGCCAGCGCGCCGGCGCTGTCCTTGGCCTTGCTCTGCTCGACGATCTTGTTCGCCAGAGCTTCGATTTCATCGATGCCGGCCTGGATTTCATCGACCGCCGCCTTGCGGCTGGGCACAAGCGCCAGCGCCTGCGTCATGCGGTCGCGTGCCTGCGGCAGCTTGCTCGGTGTCGCGAGCGCCGATTGGAATGCCGGCGTATCGGGCTTCATTTCGGCCAGCAGACTGACCTGCAGCACCGAGGCGACGACCGATGCGCTGGCGCGCGCGCTCTGCATCGAGGCCAGCGCCTCATGGTCGATGAAGGCGCTGTAGGCCGCGTCCGCTCGGCGGAACTCGGAGATGACATAGATCATTCCGGCCATCGTGATCAGCCCCAGGAGCGCCACGACCGAGATGATTTTTGTGCGGATTTTCAGATGTTTCAGCATGGAAATGTCACCCGATTAGCCGGGTGTGTTGCGAACCCGGTGCTTTTGAAATCATTTGTTGTAGAACGATTCTTCGGTATTGCGCTGGCGGGGGATACCTTGAGAGGTTCGACATGCGCATCATGCGATCGGCCGGCGAGGTCGATGTCGTCGCGACAAATAAGACGGGATATTGCTTAATTCCGCGCTAACGGGCTCGGGGCGTGGCCGTAAATTCCAGAGGCGTGGTTGTTATTTGTGCTTAAGCGTTCAAAAATGCAATTTATGCGAAATTTTTGTGTGGCTGGCATGGCGTCGAACTCCACGAAAGACCGTGCTTTGAAGGCCGACGCGTCGTTCTGATTCCACCGAAGCGCAGTCTGCTACCTGCCGGGCCATATTCCCCGATGGGTATGATTCTGTTACATCTCTGCCGGGCGGCAGGCGCGGCGCTTAACTTGAGGCAGGTCATATGGTGCAATCTAAACCGGCGTTTCCGGCTCCAAGAGGGATTTTTATCCTTTGCCTGTTTTCGGTTGCACTGCTTTCGGCTTTTTCCGTTTTTGCGCAGCAGGCAGGACCGTCCGTGCCGCTGCTGTTCGATTCCCGTGAACGCCTGGCAAAGCCCGACCTTTCCTCGCTCGTGCGGTTGCGCTTCCTGACTTCCGTGGACTTCCCGCCCTTCAATTTCAGCGACCAGAACGGCAAGCTCTCCGGCTTCAACGTCGATCTCGCCCGCGAGATCTGCGGCGAACTGGAGATTGCCGACAAGTGCCAGATTCAGGCGCTGCCCTTTGCCGACCTGCAGAAGGCGCTCGCCGGCTCGCAGGGTGATGCCGTCATCGCCGGACTTGCCGTCACGCCGGAGCTACGCCGCGAGTTCCTCTTCTCCCGCCCCTATCTGATGCTGCCGGCCCGCTTCGTCCGCAACACGGCCGTCTCCGTGACCGGAACGACGGCTGCCGGCCTCGCAGGCCATCCGGTCGGCGTCGTCAAGGGCACCGTGCATGAGGCCATGCTGGCGGCCTTCTTCCCCGCCATCAAGGCGCAGCCCTTTGACAACAAGGAGGCACTGCTGACAGCCTTGAAGGAACGCAAGGTCGATGCCGCCTTTGCCGATGCGCTGCAGCTTTCCTTCTGGGTCGCTTCGCCCGCTTCGGACAAGTGCTGTTCCCTGTTCGACGGGCCCTACACATCAGAGCATTTCCTGGGCGAGGGCATGACGATCATGCTGCGCCAGAACGACAGCGTGCTGACGGCGGCGATCGACCACGCGCTGGCAACGCTCTCGCGCAATGGCCGCCTGGAGGAAATCTATCTGCGCTATTTCCCTTACGGGCTGTATTAGAGCAATTCCAGCAAAAGTGTGCAGCGACTTTGCGTCCGGAATTGCGGTGAAAAAAGCAATTCCAGCAAAAGTGTGCAGCGGTTTGCCTCCGGAAATGCGTTAAAAAAGGAGAGAGGTTTACCCCTTGCGGAAGCGGGCGATCGCGCTGCGCTCGATGGCGGCACAGGTCAGCTTGTCGAGGCTGAGACGGTCGCGCAGCAGACTGAGCAGCCGCAATTCTTCAGCTTTCACGGAAAGGTCGGCGGCGGCGACTTCGACTGCCAGTGCATAGGCCGTATCGTAGAGCCGGGCGGGCAGCGTGTCGCGCACCGTCTCCAGAACCACATCCAGCCCTTCCGGGCCGGCCAGCAGCGAGGCGCAGTCGCGGGCGACGGAAATCAGATTGTCGTCGTCGAAATCACGGAATACCGGCAGGAAGCCGATGAGCTGGCCGATCCTTTCCATTTCCCGATCGTTCATGGTGCTGTCGACGGCAGATGCCATGACCATCACGTAGATCAGGGCGTCGTGGGCTGAAAGCGGCTTGTTCATGTCTGATTCCCTCTTCGATGAGCGGAGATTAGGAATTGGCAGTCGCCATTACAAGGGATCGGCCGGTTCAGGCCGGGGCGCTGCCGCCGGCCTGCGGCGCGGATCCTCGCCGTGGATGCCTTTCTTCGCTTGTTTTGCCTTTTCGCCGGCAGCGGTAAGCGGCGAACCCGGTTGCGCCTCAGCCCAGCCGTTTTCCACCAGCCACGTGCCGATATCCTGCTGTCCCAGCCGGCAGGCAGTCCTCGCCATATCCTGCCATGCATCGGAAGGCAGGTCGCAATCGACCGTACGGTTGCGCAGGAAAAGCCGCAGCGCCGTCTTTGCCATCATGCCGCACGGCCATTCCCTTCCTTCCGATCCGCAGCTCTTGTCCGCGGGCGTCGCAATGACGTCGACAATCTGCAGCCTGCGTTTGCCGAAGGAGAGGACACCGGCATTCTCTACCGTCGGCCGCAACAGCTCCACGCTGTCTTTTCCCTCGGGCGTGGCCGACGGCGTCTCGGTCGCTACCGGAGCATTCTGCGCCGTTTCATCCGCTGTTGCATCTTCGGAGGGAGGCGGGGAGGTGGCCCCTGCCGGCTCTGATGCTGCAGGCTCCGTTGCCCGGGCAATCAGCGCTGCATCTTCATCCGTAAGCGTTGCAGGCGGTTTTGCCATATCGGCATTCGCATCTGGCAGTTTTGTGGCCGCGCCGCTGGCATCCGTGTCAGATACCGATCCATCGCCGCCATCGAGCCGCGCTTGCCCTGCCAGCAGCAGGCCGACCACCATCGCCATCCCCGCGATACCTGTGATGAAGGCTGCAGGGCGCATGGATTATTTTCCTATTGGCTGGCCCATATGATCCGGGCGATCCATTCGACGTCGGAAAGCTCGATCGTCCGGTTGGGATGTTCGGGGTTGAGCGACAGCAGTTCGATGGAACGCGGGCTCTGGCGCAGCAGCACCTTGGCCATGACCTCGCCCTCGCGCGTCTTGACGACGACGCGGTCGTTGCGGCGCACCTGCGCACCGGGCTCCACGATCAGCACATCGCCGTCGCGATAGAGCGGCATCATGCTCTCGCCCTGCACTTCCAGCGCATAGACCCCCGCCTTCTGCGAGGGGCCTGCCGGAAATTCCACCACGTCCCAGCCCTGGCCTGCCGGAAAGCCGCCATCGTCGAAAAAGCCGCCGGCACCTGCCTGCGCAAAGCCGAGCAGGGGAATGGAGTTTCCCTGCGACGCAAAAATACCGTCCGGCAGGTTGGCGGCAGCTGCCCCCGCCGGTCGCATGAAGCCCATGAACTGCTCCATGCTTGCCCCCGTCGCCTCCAGCACCTTGGCGATGGATTCAGTCGAGGGCCAGCGCAGGCGTCCGTCCGCCGAAAGTCGTTTTGATTTGTTGAAGGAGGTCGGATCGAGCCCTGCCCGCCGCGCAAGACCCGACGGCGTCAGGTCATGCCGTTCGGCAAGCCCGTCGATCGCTCCCCAGATCTGGTCGTGTGACAGCATATGCGTCCGGCCCCGCGGTCCGTCCGGCCGCTTTCTATCGCCGGCAGATTAACCGAGGCATCTCCCCGAGTAAAGTGAAAATGAGGAATAAAATCCTGTCTCGTGAGGGTGCCATGCGTCCATTCGGACGCACAAGGGACGCCCTGACTCTTTAAATCTGCGCATCAGGTTTTTAGGCGACCATCGCCATGTTGATCTTGCCGAGCTGGATCACCGCCTGCGTGCGGCTGTCGACGTTGAGCTTTAAGAGGATCGCCGAGACATGCGCCTTGATCGTCGCCTCGGAAACCCCGAGTTCGTAGGCGATCTGCTTGTTGAGCAGCCCTTCGCCAAGCATGGTCAGCACCCGGCTCTGTTGCGGTGTCAGCGTGTGCAGGCGATGGATGAGGTCGGCGACATCGGGATCCTGTTCCTGTCCGTCGCGATAGCTCTCCGGCGTGGCGATATCACCCGCCAGCACCGTCTGGATGCCGCGGCGGATATCCTCGATACCTGAGGATTTGGAAATGAAACCGGAAGCGCCGAGCTCCAGGGCCCGGCGGATTGTCGTGGTGTCATCGGTGGCTGAGATGATGACGATCGGCAGGCTGACGAATTCGGAGCGCAGCGCCATCAGGCCGGAAAAACCGCTCACCCCTGGCATCGCAAGATCGAGCAGCATCAGGTCCGCATCCGGATGTGCCGTCGCCGCCGTCCTTGCCGCGGCAAAATCCCCGGCCTCGACGATTGCCTGCCGGCCTTCCATGCCGATCACCGCCTGCCGCAGCGCGTCGCGAAACAGCGGATGGTCGTCGGCAATGATGATGGTCTGTTCCTGCATCGAAAACTCCCTCCCAAGAGCTCGATCCCGCCAGTTCCGTCCGGCTCCCCGCACGAACATGACTCTCCACTTATATGAATATAACCGGATCAACTCCGCTGCGGAAGAGGATTGGCCTCGTCTTCGGCCCGGAATTCCCGCACTATACCCATGAAACTGCGCATCATCCGCTCCATGATGCCGATCGAGCGGTCCACTTCCGCATCTGTCGGCAGGGCAGGCCGCCCGGCTGTATTCTTCTCCAGGGCACTGACACGGTCGGAAAGCCGGTCGAGTTCATCCTCGTAGGCGGCGCGTTCATCGGCCGCCATACGGCAGACGAGCGCCCCGTCCTTTTCGGTGCAGAGCGACATCGCCCCCGTCTGCCGGTCGAGGCGCACGAAATGGTCGCCGCTGCGTTCGAGCTGGAAGCGCGTCGCATCGGGCTCCGCGGCAAAAGCCGCAAGCGGCAGAAGACCGGCGGCAAGCGTAATTGCAAATGCCTTCATCGTCTCATCCTCCGCAAAGCGTGGTACCAGCCCGTTTTTGAGTCCGCAGGCGTGGACATCGCCGCCTCTTTGAGGCAAAGCCGTCCTCACAAAGGCCAGCCACTGGGATCATCATGACCGCGACACCGACCCTTTACAAGATCGTGCCGGAGGCGCTCTGGCAGGAAGCCAGACAAACCGGCATTTTTCATGGCGCCGGCATCGATCAGAAGGATGGCTTCATCCATTTCTCGACTTCGGAGCAGGTCAAGCAGACGGCAGCCCTCTATTTTGCCGGCCAGACGGGCCTCCTGCTCGTTGCCGTCGATGGCCGTAGCTTCGGTGACAAATTGGTCTTCGAAGCCTCGCGCGGCGGTGCGCTCTTCCCGCATCTCTATGCCGATCTACCGCTCTCGGCCGTGCTCTGGGAAGCGGCCTTGTCGCTCGATGATGCCGGCCTCCACATTTTTCCGGAGCTCGCCCCGTGATCGATCCTTTCAAGCGCATTGCCCGCCGTGGCCTCTTCCTCTTCGATCCCGAAACAGCGCATGGCATGTCGATTGCGGCGCTCAAAGCTGGCGTGGTGCCCGCCTGCCGTATCGCGTCGGACCCGCGCCTGCACCAGACCGTTGCCAATATCGACTTCCCCAATCCGCTCGGCATGGCCGCGGGTTATGACAAGAATGCCGAAGTGCCGGAAGCATTGCTGAAGCTCGGCTTCGGCTTTACCGAGATCGGCACGGTCACGCCGAAGCCGCAGTCAGGCAATCCCCGCCCGCGCATCTTCCGCCTGGTGGAGGATGACGCGGTGATCAACCGCCTCGGCTTCAACAATGAAGGCCATGAAGCGGCCTTCCAGCGGCTCTCGAAGATCGGCCATACGGGCATCGTTGGCGTCAATATCGGCGCCAACAAGGATAGCGAGGATCGCATCGCCGATTATGTCGCCGGCATCCGCCGCTTCTATTCGGTCGCTCGCTATTTCACCGCCAATATTTCCTCGCCCAACACGCCGGGCCTGCGTGACCTGCAGGCGCGCGAAAGCCTCGCCGCCCTTCTGTCTTCTGTCTTGGCTGCTCGCGACGATGAGGCTGAGAAGGCCGGCCGCAAAATTCCCGTCTTCCTGAAGATCGCCCCCGATCTTACCGAGGAAGGCATGGACGACATCGCCGCCGAGGCCCTCTCGCATGCGCTGGACGGTCTGATCGTTTCCAATACGACCCTCTCCCGGGACGGGCTGAAGGATCAGCGACAGGCCAGGGAGGCCGGCGGCCTCTCCGGCGCGCCGTTGTTTGAGAAGTCGACGACGGTGCTTGCGAGAATGCGCAAGCGCGTCGGCCAGGCCCTGCCGATCATCGGCGTCGGCGGCGTATCTTCGGCTGAAACTGCGCTGGAAAAAATCAGGGCGGGGGCGGATCTCGTGCAGCTCTATTCCTGCATGATCTATGAAGGCCCGGGCCTTCCGGGCACGATCGTGCGCGACCTGTCGAAACTGCTCGACCGTGAAAAGGCGGCTTCGATCCGGGATCTCAGGGACAGCCGTGTCGATTACTGGGCCGCGCGGAAAGTCTGAGCGGCCCGGGGCTTGACCAGCACCGCCAGGAAGAAACCACGAAGCAGCAGGAAGGCGTTCATCGCCAGCCACAGGCCGTGATTGCCGAACATCGGCACGAAGATGGCGAGCATGGCGAGATAGCCCGCAAAGGACATCAGCATCCGGTTGCGCATGTCCACGGACCATGTCGCGCCGATGAAGACACCGTCCATCAGGAAGGCGAGCGCACCCGTCAGTCCCGTCACCGCTGCCCAGGGCAGATAAGTCTCGGCCGCCGCCTGCACCTCCGGGGAACTGGTCAGGACGGAAATGAGATAAGGACCGGCAAAATAGAAAAAGCCGGAAATGATCGCCGCCAGTCCGAAGGACCAGAAGATCGTGAGCTTCAGTCCGCGGTCGAAGGCCGGTCGGTATTGCGCGCCGATCGCCCGGCCGGTGATCTGCTCGGCAGCATTGGCGAGACCGTCGAGATAATAGCCCGACAGCAGGAAGAAGTTCATCAGCACCGCATTGGCTGCCAATGTAATAGCGCCGAAGCTCGTGCCGATGCGGGTCATGATCGCGAAGGAGCCGATCAGCACGAAGGTGCGGATCAGGATGTCGCGGTTCAGCGCAAAAAGCTCGGCCAGTCTGTTTCTTGAAAAGATTTCCGTCCGGCTTGGCCGGTCCGCCCCATTGAAACCGCGTAACACGATGAAAAGACCGGCAAGCGCGCCCGCCGTTTCACCCGCCATCGTGCCCCAGGCGACGCCCGAAACGCCCCAGTCGAGCGATAGGCCGAGGTAGATGGAAAGCAGGATGTTGATGCCGTTGATCAGCGCCTGCAGCAGAAGCCCGGTTCGGCCCTGTCCGCGGCCGAGCACGAAGCCGAGGAGTGCGTAGTTGGCAAGGGTTGCCGGCGCGGCGAGAATGCGGATCGAGAAATAGGTGCTGGTCGCCTCCGCGATCCTACCTTCTGCCCCCATGAGCTTCAGCCCGACAATAATCAGAAGCGGTGACAGGACGAGAAGCGCAAGACCACAACCCAGCGCCGAGACGATCGCCCGCCAGAAAACCGCTTGCTGCTCATGCGCGTCGCGCCGCCCGAGCGCCTGCGCAGTCAGTCCCGTCGTGGAAGCGCGCAGGAAATTGAAGCTTCCCATGATGAGGTCGAACAGCATGGCGCCAATCGCAAGGCCTGCCAGCGCTTCCGGGTCGCCCATATGGCCGACGACGGCGGTATTGGTGATGCCAAGCAGCGGCGTGGTCATGAAGCCGAGCGTCATCGGAATAGCGATCGCCAGCACCAGTCGGTGCGTCACATCGAATGCCAACGCGTTTCTGCTTCTGTCGGTATCCATATCCGCCTCGTGGGGAGAGAGGCGGAATCGCCTCAGTTGGAAAGCACCATGGCCCAATAGGGCAGGTTCCTGGAAGACGTATTATGCGCAACGGCGACGCCGATACCACTATAGCGCCCCAGCATATTTTCCAGATGATGGGGAGAATTGATCCAGGCGGTGACGACCGCATCGACGCTCTGCTGGCCCGAAGCGATGTTTTCGGCGGCCGGCAGGTTGACGCCGCTTGCCTTCACGCGGGCGCCGAAACTGTCGGTCATGCCCATCAGATGCTTCATCTTGCCCGCGCTTGCCATGCGCTTGGCCTGGAAGATCGCGGCCGTGCTCGCATGCGGATCGACGCTGAGCGGCGGCAGGCCGTTCCTGGCCCGAAGCTGGTTGACGAGCGGCAGCGCCGAGGCGGTCTCGTCGGAGGCATTGGAGGGCGTGCTTGCAAGCTTGGGTGTCGTCGTGCAGCCGGCGATGCCGGCTGCCAGTGCGAGGCCGGAAAGCTGCAGCAGGCTGCGGCGCGAAAGGATGATTGAGCTCATGTTATTTGCGATAGCTGAAAAGACGGATGATGATGAAGATCGGGATGACGATGGTGGCGCCAAGCAACAGATAGTCGCCGACGCGGCCAAGCGCAGAGAAGCCCTGTCGCCATAGATGGATCACGAAATCACGGAAGTTGTAGATGAGCTCCCAGGGGGTCAGCCCGAAGATGGCCATGACGAAACCGACGATCAGCGACACCACCAGAAGCTTGATGATCGTGCGGCCAATGGAATCGCCGAGGAACCTGTTCACCTGATCGGACATGCGCCATCTCCTGTTTGTCTTGAGATACGGTTGCGGCGATTCGCCTGCAAGCCTTTTCCTCTAAGACAGCACCGCCTCTGAAATAGGACTTGAGTTTTTTTGTGGCCGCCGCCAAATGCCGCCAGCCAAAGGGTCCGATCATGCAGCCAAGCCAGCTTTCCTCCGGCGACGTCATCGCCGACCGCCGCGCCGACTATGCGAAGATGCTCGACGAGGGCGGCGAACCGGACGCGGCGGCCGAGCTGATGGAGCAGGCGCTGGAACTGGCACCTGCATGGGCTGCCGGCTGGTACCGCCTCGCCACATACCGCGAAAAGGCAGGAAAGGCAGAGGCTGCCGTCGAAGCTTACCGCCGCACGCTGGAACTAGACCCAGAGGATATTTTCGGGGCTGGCTTGAAGCTCGCCTTGCTCGGCGATGCCGAAACGCCGGACCAGCCGCCGAGCCGCTACGTCGAGCGCCTCTTCGATGACTATGCCGATCGTTTCGAAACCTCCCTGGTGGAGAAGCTCGATTATTCCGTGCCGCAGAAGCTTGCCGCTTTGGTTGCCTCGACCGGTCGGCAGTATCAGCTTGCTGTCGACCTCGGCTGCGGCACAGGCCTGCTCGGCCCCGAAATCCGCGCTGATGTCACCCATCTCGAAGGCTTCGATCTCTCGCAAAACATGCTGGCGAAGGCTGCCGAAAAGCACGTCTACGACCATCTCGCCCAGGCCGATCTGTCGCTGGAGCCCGAAGCGTCAGGTCTTTTTGCAGACGGTGGGCGGCACCGCGCCGACCTCGTAACCGCCGCCGATGTGCTGATGTATCTCGGCAATCTGGAAAGCGTCTTCGCGATCCTCGATGAGCTCTTGGCTCCCGGCGCCGACTTCGCCTTTTCCGTCGAGGATGGCGGCGAGGCAAACGGTTTTCATCTGGCGCCGTCGCTGCGCTATGCGCATGCGCAAGCTTATGTCGAAGCGCTTGCCTCGGCCCATCGGCTCGAAATCCTCGAGACGGTCAAAACCGTCATTCGCAAAGATGGCGGCAAGCCGGTTTCCGGCATTCTGTTCCTTACGCGCAAGACCGCCTGAGCGCATATTTCTTGCGATTTTGAAATAGGTCAGCATTGCTTACGTATTTCGCTTGCGCGCAACTTCAGAAGGCCTGATAACTCGGGCTATTCAGTGAGAAAGCGACGCGCTCCCCGGGGCGCAGCACGCGCCGCATCCATCCAGACATTTCCTCTTCCTCCGGCCAGCCCGGAGCAGCCGCTATCGGAGATCGCGACATGAGCCAGCTTATCAGTGCCCTTGGGTTCTGGAACACCACGGCGACGCGCCACACGCCGGTGGAGGATGTGCAGGGCGTCTTCTCCGGCAGCCTCGTCTCGGCGCTCGGACTTTACGTGCTCGCCAGCGCCGGTCTTCTCACCGGCAGCACCGCCGGCATTGCCTTCCTGMTGCATTATGCCTTCGGCGTGAACTTCGGCTTCGCTTTCTTCCTGCTCAACCTGCCGTTCTTTTACCTCTCGCGGAAGCGTCTCGGCATGGCTTTCACGATCAAGACCTTCCTCGCGATCGGCCTCACCTCCGCATTGACCAGCCTGCAGCCGAAGGTCATGGAAATCGCAACCATTCACCCAGCCTGGGCAGCACTTCTCGGCGGCCTGTTACTTGGTTTCGGCCTTCTTGCGCTCTATCGCCATCGCGCCAGCCTCGGCGGCGTCGGCATTCTCGGCATCTATATGCAGGAGCGTTTCGGTATCCGCGCCGGCCTTGTGCAACTGGCCATCGATATGTGCGTGCTAGCCGCCGCCTTCTTCGTCACTACGCCGCCGGTCGTCTTCTATTCCGTGCTCGGCGCCGTCGTCCTCAACCTGTTCGTGGCAATCAATCACCGGGCCGACCGCTACATCGCTCTCTAGTGTTTTCCTGTCGACCCGCAAAGACTCAATCTTACAAATCGGTAAGCCATTATAAACAAAACGTAACTTGCCTGTGATCGGCCCCGGCGCGACACTTCCTCTCGCGCCGGATGTAATGAGGTGAGCTATGTCAGAGTTGGAAAAGCTTGTCAGACGCCGCATGCAGGAAGAATACGCCAAAGGCTCTTCCGCAGAGCATATCGCCAAGGTCGTTCGCGACATATTCAACAGCATCGATCTCTCGGGCAGATTGCCTGAAGCCGTTGCCGTGAGGTCCGATACGCGCCACAGACGATGAAATATTCAACCGACCCGATCTCTCGGGTCGGTCACCGGGACAAAGCCCCTTATCAGCAAAAAAGTATCAGGCTGCCTTCTGTGACGCATCGATCGGATGCTGGCTGCGGAAGCCGACGGCCAGCCGGTTCCAGATATTGATCGCGCCGATCGCCACCGTGATCTTGGTCATTTCCTCTTCGGAAAAATGCGCCTTCAGTGCCTCGTAGTCGGCATCCGGAGCGCCGGTCTCGGCAATCTTCGTGACCGCATCGACCCAGCCGAGCAGGGCGCGCTCGCGTGCGTCGTAAACCGGCGATTCGCGCCATACGCACATCAAGTTGATCCACTGCTCGGAAAGTCCGTCGTGACGTGCTTCCTTCACATGCATGTCGACGCAGTAGGCACAGCCGTTGATCTGCGAGGCGCGAAGCTTGATCAGGTGGATGAATCGACGCTCCAGGCCGGAGGTCTGGACGTACTGTTCCAGGGCGACAACGGCCTTGTAGGCATCGGGAGCGGCCTTGCCGAAGTTGAAACGTGTTTGCATGGGTATTCTCCTTGGGTTGGGTTGGGTTGGGTTTGTGTTGTGGCTCAGCGAGCCGTCTTTCTCTCGTGGATTTCCATGAAGGCGCAGCCTCTGGCGGCGATGCCGCCGTCATCGTCTGCGGAAAGTTCGGTCAGGATGTCGGCGATGCTGGTGTTCGCAAGTTCCGCGCGATAGGCGCGCTCGGCCCTGAGCATTGCCGCCGTAACCTGGCAGGGCTTGGTGAAATAKCGCTGCGGCAGCGGGTTCGGCCCGCGCTGACGGATCTCCGAACAGCGAAAGGCCGGCGCCGGACCTTCGACCGCAAGCACGATATCGAGCAGCGATATGTCCTCTGCCGCCTTCGCCAGCCGGTAACCACCTTTAGGCCCTGGAACCGTCACCAGAATGCCGGCCCCCGAAAGCGCCTGCAGATGCTTCAGCAGATAGCTCGTCGATACGCCGTGGAATTCGGCGAGGGCCGCGGCCGACAGCACGCTGCCTTCTGCAAGCCCTGATAGTACCGCCGCACAATGAATGCTTTGTTCGACACCGTCACCAAGCTTCACAGCTGATCTCCTTTAATCGTAGATATTATTTATCCACGATTATGCCGAGGAGTCAACACCGCTTTTATTCGCCCGCGTTTGAACTACATTTGCCCCGTGGATCAGATCGATGCCGAAACCAGCCTTGCCTTGCCCGCACCCTTTCTCCGCTGGTTTGCGGAAAAGGGCTGGCGCCCGCGAGCTCACCAGCTCGAGCTCCTTGCTCGCGCCGAGGCCGGCGAGAGCACGCTGCTGATTGCCCCGACCGGCGCCGGCAAGACACTGGCCGGCTTTCTGCCGTCGCTGACCGACCTCACGCGGCGTGGCAAGATCCCGCCGGGCTCGGCATTCGCCGGCATTCACACGCTCTATGTTTCGCCGTTGAAGGCGCTCGCCGTCGATATCGAGCGCAACCTCATGAAGCCCGTCACCGAGATGGGGCTGCCGATTTCGGTTGAGAACCGCACCGGCGATACCCCGGCCGCAAAGCGCCAGCGCCAGAAGCTCGATCCACCTGATATCCTGCTGACGACGCCGGAACAGGTCGCCCTGTTGTTGGCAAACCGCGAGGCCGAGCGCTTTTTCAAGGACTTGAAATACGTCATTTTCGACGAGTTGCATTCGTTGGTCACGTCCAAGCGCGGCCATATGCTCTCGCTCGGCCTCGCCCGCTTGCGCAGGCTAGCACCTGATCTGCAGACCATTGGCCTTTCAGCCACCGTTGCCGAGCCGATGGATTTGCAGAAATGGCTGGTGGGGCAGCAGGAGGACAGTGAAAACCATGCCGGCGTCGTGCTTGTCGAAGGCGGCGCCAAGCCAAATATCTCCATCCTCGATACCGAAGAGCGCATCCCCTGGGCCGGCCATTCCGCCAAATACGCGATCCCCGATGTCTATCGGCAACTGATCGACCACCAGACGACGCTGCTCTTCGTCAACACCCGCTCGCAGGCTGAAATGCTCTTTCAGGAGCTCTGGACGGTCAATGAAGAAAACCTGCCGATCGCCCTTCATCACGGCTCACTCGATGTCGCCCAGCGCCGCAAGGTCGAGGCGGCCATGGCCGCCAATCGGCTGCGCGCCGTCGTCGCTACTTCAACGCTCGACCTCGGCATCGACTGGGGCGATGTTGATCTCGTCATCCATGTCGGTGCGCCGAAAGGTGCCTCCCGTCTTGCCCAGCGCATCGGTCGTGCCAACCACCGCATGGACGAGCCGTCGAAGGCCATCCTCGTTCCCGCCAACCGTTTCGAAGTCATGGAATGCCAGGCAGCACTCGATGCGAATTATATCGGTGCGCAGGATACGCCCCCGGTCGGCCGTGGCGGGCTCGATGTGCTCGCCCAGCACGTGCTCGGCATGGCCTGCGCCGAACCTTTCGATATGCTGGAGCTTTATGAGGAGATCACCAGCGCCTCGCCCTATGCCGATCTTCCGTGGGAAACCTTCGAGCGCGTCGTCGATTTCGTCGCGACCGGCGGTTATGCCCTGCGCACATATGAACGCTATGCCCGCATCCGCAAGACGAAGGAAGGTCGCTGGCGCGTCTCCAACCCGCAGGTCGCGCAGCAATATCGCCTGAACCTCGGCACTATTGTCGAGGCCCCGATGCTGAACATCCGCATGGCCAAACGTGGCGAGGGCGGCAAGCTCGGTCGCCCCGGTGCCGTGCTTGGCAAGGTCGAGGAATATTTCCTGGAACAGCTCGCGCCGGGCGACACCTTCATCTTCTCCGGCAAGGTCCTGCGTTTTGAGGGTATCAGGGAGAGCGAGGCGCTGGTCAGTCCGGCCTATTCCTTCGATCCGAAAATCCCGTCCTATAACGGCGGCAAGTTTCCGCTCTCGACCTATCTCGCCGATCAGGTCCGCTCGATGCTGGATGATCCGGACCGCTGGCATCGCCTGCCGGATCAGGTGCGCGACTGGCTGTCTCTGCAGAAGGAAAAGTCCATGCTGCCGAAGCATGACGAGCTGCTGATCGAGACCTTCCCGCGCGGCAGCCGGGGTTACATGGTCATCTATCCGTTCGAGGGGCGGCTCGCCCACCAGACGCTCGGCATGCTTCTCACCCGCAGGCTGGATCGGGCAGGCGCAAAACCTCTCGGTTTCGTCGCCACGGATTATTCGCTCGGCATCTGGGGGCTGGAGGATCTCGGCCTGATGATCGCCAATGGCCGCCTCAGCCTTCCCGATCTCTTCGATGAGGACATGCTGGGCGACGATCTGGAATCCTGGTTGAATGAATCCTTCCTATTGAAGCGCACCTTCCGTAATTGCGCCGTGATTGCCGGATTGATCGAGCGGCGCCATCCGGGCAAGGAAAAGACCGGCCGGCAGATCACCGTCTCGGCCGACCTGATCTACGATGTGCTGAGAACCCACGAGCCCGACCACATCCTGCTGCAGGCGACGCGTGAGGACGCGGGATCGGGACTTTTGGATATTTCCCGCCTTGGCGATATGCTGAAGCGAATCAGGGGCCATATCACCCATCGGGCGCTGGACCATATTTCGCCGCTCGCGGTGCCGGTCATGCTGGAAATCGGCAGGGAATCGGTGCCGGGCCAGGCTCATGACGCACTGCTTGCCGAAGCTGCCGACGATTTGATCGCCGAGGCGATGGCGTAAGAACTGGAATGACTGACGTGATGAACCGCCTTGCGCTCGCGCGCGACATGATCGGGCTTGCCGCAATACCGGGCGTCGAAACCGCCGTTCAAGGCGTTGCCGCCGTCTGCGATCCCCTGGGCGCGCTCTATCTGCCCGACGCCGGCATTCTCGTCGTCTCCGACCTGCATCTGGAAAAAGGCGCGGCCTTTGCCCGCCGCGGCATGATGCTGCCGCCCTATGATACGCTGGCGACACTCACCGTGCTCGCCGCCGTCATCTCCCGCTACGATCCGAAGCTCGTCATTTCGCTCGGCGACAATTTCCACGACCGTGTCGGCTCCGAGCATCTGCCGGATGCCTTCCGCACGCTGATCGTCGAAATGGCCCGCGGCCGCGAATGGATCTGGATCAATGGCAACCACGATCCCGATGGCACGATCAACCTGCCGGGTACCTGCTCCGACGAGCTTTATTATGCCGGCCTGACCTTCCGCCATGAGCCGCGCGACGGCCTGCAGCAAGGCGAGATCGCCGGCCATCTGCACCCGGCGGCCACGGTCCGCCGTCGTGAAAAATCCGTTCGCCGTCCTTGCTTCGCCACCGATGGTGCCCGTCTGTTGATGCCCGCCTTCGGCGTCATGAGCGGTGGGCTGGATCTCGGCCACAAGGCAATGACGGGCCTTTTCGACAAGGCTTCGCTGATTGCCCATCTGCTCGGCCGCGACCGGATCTACTCGGTCCGCTACGGCAATTTGCGCGGCTGACACGCACTCCCTTCTCGCTGGAGAAGGGAAGGGGCTCAATTACATTCCTGCAACTGCTGCTGATAGCTCCCCGCCATCTTTGCGAATTTCCCTGCCGTCTGCTGCAGCTGTCCATTGTTGCGCCAGTCGCCGCGCTTGTAGCCGGTCGGGCCGGAATAATAGGCGAGGTAGAGATTGTAGGCGTCGTTCGGTGGAATGCCAGTCGCCTGGCTGTTGCTGTAGTGGTACCAGCCGATGAAATCGATCGCGTCGGCGAAGTTGGTACGCGTCGCGGCCCAATTGCCGGTGGCGGACTGATAGTGGTCCCAGGTCCCGTTCAGCGCCTGCGAATAGCCGTAGGCCGTCGAAGGCCGTGTCCAGGGAATGAAGCCGAAGAGTTTCGTGCGCGGCGGCCGCGCATAGGGCTGGAAGCCGGACTCGACATACATGGTCGCCATCAGGATCGGCACCGGCACGCCGTATTTCTTCTCCGCACGCTCCGCAGCACCCTGCCAGCTGGTGAAGAGACCATCCTTCTGGTCGAAGACGGCGCAGATATTTCTCGTCTGGCGGGGTGCTGTCGCGCAACCAGCAAGCAAGGCCAGYCCGACAGCCGCAAGCACGGTACGAGTACGCATGATACAAACCTCTCGTTTCCGAGAGATTACTAACTCGTAAACGTTAAAGAGCGGTTTTTACGCGAATACGAGATGTTCCGGTGGCCTTTTTGCAGGCCAGGGATTGGTCCCGTTCCGCAGCCAGAGAAGTGTGTCGAGCCAGAAACCGGCGGCGTGGCGCGCGTGAAAGAGATCGAAATGCCCGATCCTCGAAAATCCGAGCTCATCGGGCGCCAGCAGCACTTCCTCCACCTTGGCGTTGCGATAATGGGAAAGACCGCGGCGAATGGCCTGGACAGTCGCAATCTCGTCGTCCGAGGCAGTGACGCTGAGGATGGGTGCATGAAAATTCTTAAAGGTCCGCGCCGCGCCCGCCTCTTCTGCCGCTGGTGAATGACATTCGATCCATGTCCGCTGGAGCGCCCAGTCGAGTGCCACACCCTTCGGCAGATCCTCGAGCCAGCCGAAGCGCCGTCCGGGAAAATAGCCGAACAGCTGGGTCGCTGCCGGCATGGCTACGTGCCATTTCAGGAACAGTCGCCATCGATGCGTTCGAGCATAGTCCCGCCAGTGGCCATGTTGTGCGCCGACCGCCAGCATGCGCGTGATGCGGTCGGCATGGGCAGAAATACCCGGCAGGAAACCGCCGATGCTGTGCCCGACAACGAGAAGCTCGCGGCCGGACCGCACAGCTTCCATGAAAAGCAGCGCCGCGTCGAAGTCCTGCTCGCCCCAGTCCCGCCAGCGATAGCGGCAGCCACGCAAGCGTTCCGGGCGCGAGAGGCCGATGCCGCGATAGTCATAGGTCAGCACGTCGAAGCCATGCTCGGCGAGAAAACGCGCATAATAGTGGTAATAGCTTGCCGCAACGCCGGTTGCCGGATTGATGATGACGCTGCCATTGCCGCCATTGTCGGCGCCACGCCAGAAATGGCCATGAAGTTCGACGCCGTCGCGGCACCGTATCGAGACGGATTCCGCTTCTCGTGCAAGCTCGTTTTGCCTCCGTTTGCCGTCCGGCATGCATGATTTCCTGTGCGACGCTTCAGCGGGTACGATAGGCAGATACGTGCGTTGATGACACTCACTAGTCGGTATACATTGGGTGAATGGCGAGATCAGGATCCGATACGCGCGAACGCATTGTCGCCGCTGCCGCAAAGCTCTTCTACAGTGAGGGGATAAGGGCAGTCAGCGTCGATGCCGTGGCCGAGAAGGCAGCTGTCACGAAGCGTACCCTTTATTATCATTTCGACAGCAAGGATGAACTGATTGCTGCCTATCTCGAGACCCGCGACCAGCCCAACCTCGCTGTTTATCGACGGTGGTTTGCGGAGACGAAGGGGGATCTGCCTGCGAAGGTAAAGGGGATTTTCGAAAACCTGGCCCGCTCGGCCCGGCATCCGAAATGGAAGGGCTGCGGTTATCTGAGAACATCGGCCGAGCTTGCGAACATGCCTGGCCATCCCGCTATCAAGGTCGGTGCCGCACATAAGAAAAATGTCGAGGAATGGCTGGCTTCTCTCTTCGAGGAGCAACATTCGTCCGAGCCGTCAAAGCTCGCTCGCCAGATCGTTTTGCTGCTCGACGGTTCTTTTGCCGCGGTGCTCCTGCATCGCGACCCCACCTATATGGAAACTGCAGGGGAGGCGGCGGCTGCCCTGGTGGCTGCAGCCAGCGCGGGCAAATGATCAGGCTGCCCTGACCGGTTCGTAGCGCAGGATCACCGCGCCGCTTTTCGTCACCGAGGAGTCGAGGAGTTTCAACGGCTGCTGGGCTTCAGCGGGCTTGAAGTGCGGGTTGCCGCCGCCGAGGATGACGGGAACGAGGCAGATACGGATTTCATCCACCAGCCCCGCCTTCAACAGGGTATCGGCAAGCTCGGCGCTGCCGAAGATGAAGATCGTTTTGCCGCCCATATCCTTCAGCCGCTTCAGTTCAGACACCGGATCGCTGACGACGCGCGTATTGTTCCAGTCCGCCTTCTCCATGGTCCGCGAAACGGCGATCTTGGCGATGCCGTTCATATAGGCCTTGATTTTGTCTTCGCTCTCCGCGCTCGGCCAGTAGGCGGCCATGCCCTCATAGGTCTTGCGGCCGAAGACCAGCAGATCGCCTTCCTCGCCGAACTGCTCGGCATATTTTTCAAGCTCCGGCCCCCATGCCAGATTGTGGAAGTCGATATCCCAGGGCTTCGATCCTTCGAAATAGCCATCCAGCGTCATCAGGTTCCAGACAATAAGCTTTCTCATTTCATCCTCCATCGACTGTGCTAGTTTAAAAACCAGTTGCTTAGGACAACTGGTTTTAGCTCGACCGATGGTAAATTGCAAGCAGTCTTGAGCGGGAGATGCAGGGATATGCAGCTTTGGCAGCACAAGGCATCGGAAAAGCTCCCGCCGATGGGTCGATCACGCGCCCGGATATTTGATTGAAACCTGGCTGAAAGTGGTCGCGAGAGGGCGGAATGCGCCCGATCAGTCCTTGCGGAAGATCAGGCTGGCGCCCCATCCCGTCAGCACTGCCAGCAGCACCGAAAGGCAGCCGTAGAGGATGGGCTGCTCATGGGCAGCATCGGTGATGGTCTGCTCGATACCCGTCTTGATGACGCGCAGCGGCTGCGATTTCTGCGTCACGAACTTCCCGCTCTTGAACAGGTAGGCACGCACTGTGTGCACGCCGTTTGGAATATTCGCCGGCAGCCGCAGGCTTGCCTTGAAGAGATTAGAGGAGACGAAGCGCACGCCGCTCGGATCGCGCTCGTACAGTCCGCCCCCCTGCTGCAAACGCCGAAAGGCGGTGCGGAATTCGTTGAGACTGTTGAAGTTGCCGGCAAAATCGATCGGCCGCAGCGGAATATGGTCGATACCGATACCCTCGCCGGTCAGGTCGAGTGGCGTCGTTATGTCGTCGATGGAACGCGAGCTCGACATCGAATAGGAATGCGGCACATCGGCGAAGGTCATGGACGAAGCATTGATCCAGATACCGAAGACCCGCTCTTTCCTGCGCACCGTGGCGTCTTCACGCGGACCTTCCAGAACCACGATAACGTCATACTGGCCGATGGCGAGCAGCAGGTCGTCGGTATTCGTCACCGCACCGAAAATCGTCAGGTCCGCGCCGCGAAAATCGGAGGTGATGGCGATTTCGCTGGTGGAGGTGCCGATTTCCAGCCCCTCCCGCTCGGACTGCGTTCCCTGCCCGGGCAGCATCTGCGCCGCCGCCAGTGATGGCGGCAAAAGTGCGAACAGCAGGGCAAGAACGCGCCAAAGCATCAGTTTCCTGCTCCCATGACCACCGAATAGATATCTTCGGGCGTCACGACCAGCGCGACGGCAAGGCGCAGGCCGACCGCGAGAACCAGGAGACCGAGTAGCGCGCGCAACTGTTCGCCGCGCAGCCGCTGGCCGACGCGCACGCCATATTGCGCGCCGATGACGCCTGCGAGCATCAGKAAGAAGGCGAGTACGATATCGACCGAATAGTTGGTCGCTGCCTGCACGATCGTCGTATAGGCGGTCACGAAGATGATCTGGAAGAGCGAAGTTCCGACGACCACATTGGTCGGGATGCGCAACAGGTAGATCATCGCCGGCACCATGATGAAGCCGCCGCCGACACCCATGACCGAGGTGAGGATGCCGATCGAAAATCCCAGCGCCACGATCGGGATGACAGACAGATAAATCTTCGATTTCTTGAACCGAACCTTGAGTGGCAGCTTGTGTACCCAGTGCTGGTGGCCGGGACGGCGCGGAGCCGGTGCCTCGTTGCGGGCGGCGCGCCGCATGGCGTTGACGCTCTCCCACAACATCAGCCCGCCGACGGTACCAAGGAAGACGACGTAAAGAAGCGAGATGAAGAGGTCGAGCTGACCGATGGCGCGCAGCAGCGAAAAGATCCAGATACCGAGTGTCGCGCCGGATAGGCCGCCGACGAGAAGCACCGAGCCGAGCTTCATATCCAGCGTGCCACGCCTGAAATGCGTGATTGCGCCCGAGATCGAGGAGGCGACCACCTGGTTGGCGCCGGTTGCGACGGCGACGACCGGCGGGATGTTGTAAAAGATCAGAAGAGGGGTGATCAGGAAGCCGCCGCCGACGCCGAACATGCCGGACAGGAAGCCGACGGCTGCCCCCATGCCGAGAATGATGAAGATGTTCACCGACAATTCTGCGATTGGCAGATAGATTGTCACAGCCGACCTCGATTATCGCCGCGCCCGCCGCGGCGGCCTGTCTCACGTTTCCGTTCGAATGGCGCATCCTACTGTGAAATCGTTGCCAGAGGCTTTCGAAGGAAAAAAACGCGATCAGCCGGATGCGGGCCCCGATATGTCCCGCATAATCCGGCTTTTTTCAGGTTTTGTGACAGCCGGCTTTAAAAGCCGGAAAGCGTAATGGTTGAGTGCTTATATGGCCTTGGCGCCCGGTTTGTTGCGCTCCAGAAGCGCCTTCACCGTATCGTCGTTGATCTTGCCGGTCGGTTCCTGGCCGATCGACTTCTGGAAGTTCTTGATGGCGGTCACCGTCTTGGCGCCCATCTCGCCGTCGGGTGCTCCGGCGTCGAAGCCGTTGTTGTTGAGGATCGCCTGGATGTTGCGGATCGCCTTTTTCATGTCGATGGTTGCCGTCTTCGGCGCAGCGCCGCTTGCCCATGCATCGGGGATCTCGATGCCGTTCGCCTTGTTGTCGAGCGGCTGCGGCTTCCAGAGGTCGGCCTTGGCGCGGGCGCGTTCAAGCTGGTCCGGCTTCATGGCATTCGCCACTTCGTCCCGCTTCTGGGCAGCATCCTTGTCGCCGGCCTTGGCGGCGATCGCGAACCATTTGTAAGATTCTTCCAGATCCGCCGGAACGCCGTTGCCGCGGGCACACAGGATGGCCAGATTGAACTGGCTGTCGGTGATCCCGAGATCGGCCGCCTTCTGGAACCAGGATGCTGCCGTCGAATAATCCTGCTGGCCGAGCGCACCGGAAGCATAGAGCACGGCGAGATTGTGCATGGCGCTGGCATTGCCTTGGGCCGCGGCCTGCTCATAGAGGCCCTTGGCCTTCCGCACGTCGCGGTCGACGCTGTTGCCCTTCTCGTACATGCTGCCGAGACGGTATTGCGCCGGTGCAAAGCCCTTGTCGGCCGAAAGCTGGTACCAGCTCGCTGCCTGCTTCTGGTCGGCGGCGAGCCCGTTACGGCCTTCGGTATAACGCGCGCCGATCTCGAACAGCGCCAGCGCATCGCCGTTGCGTGCCGCATCGGCAAGCGGCTGCGGCTGAACCGCATCGGGAACGACGATTGAGGCAGCAGCCGGGGCTGCCGGTGCCATCGCCGGGACAGTGGGCGCGTTCGGAACGAAAGCTGCAGACTCCTGCGCCGGTGCCTGGCCGAAGCCCTCGGCTCCCTCGCCATCAAGCGGCGTGGCATCGGTCAGATGATCGGGCGTTGTCGCCTGCGGCTCTGCTGGAGCGGCCGCCTCGGGGGGCGTTGTCTCCAGTACCATAGTCTGCGATTGGGCAGCCGTTTCCGGTGCCGTGGCTTCCGGGGCAACCGGTACTGGTGCTGCCATATTGGCCTGCGGCATTTCGGTCGCGCCGGTCAGTGCCGAGACTTCAGCAGGCGGCGGCGCCTTTTCGCCCGTCGTCAGCGTGCGGGCGAGCGGGAAGGCCATGATGGCAAGCAGCACGGCGCCGACTGCCAGCAGGATCGGCCGGCGGAAGCGCGCGAAGGCGCTACCCTTGCCGGCTTTCTCCGGCTTTGCGGCGCGGCGTTCGGCACGCGTCGCCGGCTTTGCGCTGCTGTCGATTTCCATGGCGGCGGCCTGCGCGGCGCGGCGCGCGGCGGCGATATAGTCTGCCCGGTCGTTCTCTGTGGCCGGCTTGCCGCGCTGGGCGTTCTGGCTGGCGCGTACGCGCTCCAGGATCCTCTTCACGTCGGGAGCGCCGGAGCCTGGTTCCAGCAGTTCGTTTGCCGCTTCGGCCGGCACCACATCGATGGGATCGATCGATGGAGCCGGATCGATAACCGTGCGCTCGGTGGCTTTTGTTTCCGTCTTGCGGGGAGGCATCAGCTTGCGGCCGAGGCTTGCAAGCAGGCTGCCCCTGACAGGAACGGCCGGCTTTTCCGGCTGGCTGTTGGCTTCGATTGCGATCGCGCTGGTGCTGTCGGCCAATGCCGGTTCCGGCGTGCGGCTTGGCCTCTCTTCAGCAATATCAGCCGTACGCAGCACCGGCGAGGCCTTGGGCGCCTGCATCACCGCAGCCTTGGTCGGCTCCCTGCCGGCATCGACCAACGCATAAGGATCGACGTCGAAATCGACATCGGCAGCCTGAGTCCTGGCAGGGCGTACCCTGTCTTCCATGCTGTCCAGCCGGTCGGCGATGTGCACCAGCGTCTCGTGCAGGGCCTGGAAAGTCTTGTGAGTACGCTCTTCACCGTTGCGGCTCAAATCTTCCAGATGCCGCAGGTCTTCGGCCAGCGCGACAAGCGCCGACATATCGGCGGCCGCGGGTGCGGTTCCCTGTACCCCGCCGTTGCGCGAATAGGCATCGACCACAGCTTCAGCCGCCTGCCGTGCGGCCTCGATGATATATTCGTCGTTGGTCGCGATATAGTCTTCGATCGCGCCCATGCGGCGGTCCAGATCGACCGATGCCTCGGCGTTTTCACGCGGCGTGCTCAGCAGCTCGGAGAGGTTGGCGATCTGGTCCTCGAGGTTCTTCAAGGCGCGCGCATCGGTCGGCGCGGCCGCCGTGCTTTCCTCCAGCCGTGCGGCGATGTCGCTGAGCCGCCCTTCGAGACGGCGGAAGGCGCTGTCGTCGATTTCCACCGCCGGGGCAGGGCGGATTTCCATCTCGTCGATACGGCGTGCGAGATAGTCGAGCCGCTTTGCAAGCGCGTCATTGACCGAGCCGTTTTCCAGCGCATCGATCTTGCGGGAGATATCGGAGAGCGCGCCGGTCAGGTCCTGTTGCGGCGCGGTCTTGTGCGTACGTTCGAGCAGGTAGGAAAGATGCTCCAGCCGCTCGTCGAGCCGAGAGGTCGCTTCGGTATTGGCAAGGTCTTCCACCCGCGCCGTCAGCGCCTCCAGGCGGCCTGCCATCTCGTCGGCGGGGTTGGGGCGGCTCATGGCGGCCCGGCCCATCAGCTCGATCTGTTCGCCGAGTGCGGAGAGACGGTTTTCCAGCCGCTGCATCAGCGCCGGGTCGGTACCAGCCGCCACGCGCCYGCCGGCGGCGATCGCGCGGCTGATCTCGTCGAGCCGCGTATCCATGGCCGCGAACTGCTCGGACATGATCCGGTCGTGCGGCTGGATCATGTTGCCGAACTGCTCGACGGCCGACGCAATCGTGATGAGCTTGTCTTCGAGTGCGCGCACGGCCGGGCTTTCGCCCATGTCGCCGAGATGCCGCTTGATGTCATCGAGCCGATAGGCGAGCGATACCAGCTCTTCCTGCAGCCCGGCGGTATCAAGATCGGCCAGTCGGCCTTCTACGCCGTCCCAGCGCTGTTCCATATGGCGCAGCGAATCCTCACGCGCCAGCCCGTCCATCAGCGAACGCAGCTCTTCGAATTCAGTGCGCAGGCCGGTGGCTTCCGGCCCGGCCGAGCGGGTGGCGAGCTGCGCAATGCTCTGCGACAGGCGGCCCATGTCGGCGCGGATGTCGTCGGCGAAATACTGGCCCTGGGCGCTGGTCTTGATCTCGCGCAGCTCGCTGCGCAGCACATTCATTTCGCGCGTCACACCTTCGGAAATATCACGCTTCAGGTCTTGCCGCAGGTTGACGAGCGCCTGGGCGATTTCCGTCATCGTGTCGTCGGATGCGCGGTAAACAGGGGTTGCCGGCTGCGGCGCCGAAGCACGCTGCGGGGCAGGGGCCGCTTCCCGGAGATGGGCTGGCGCCGGCTCGCGCGTATAGGTCCGCTCGCGGTTCTCTCTGGTAGCGTCGAGCGCACGCTGGCGCTGGCGGATTTCCGCAAGCGGATCGGCCGGGCGCGGTGCGGGGGAATTGGGGTAAAGATCGCGTTCGGGCGTCGGGCTGCGCGGCCGCTGTTCGCGCCCGCTGCCCATCAGTCCCTCGATCCGCGCTTCCAGACCTTCGATAGTGCGGTTCAACGCGTCGAGCGAGGTCCTGTCGGAATGCCGGGAAGAATGTGATCGCGATCCGTTCATGTTTTTGCTCGCTTCGATTGCCCGGTCAGGGCTCGATCATTGCCTTTTCCGAAACACACCAGGGCGCGCGTCGGAGAGCTCCATCCATAAGGAAATAATCAATTAGACTTTCCTCAAGCTGGACGGACTTTTGACGGCACTCCTGAAACGCGAGACAAAGAAAAGGAATGCAGATCGCCAATGCTCACCGCGCACCTTTTACGAAACGTGGTAAAGAACTCGTTAACCCGGATGAGAATTTTTTAACTTTTGCCTTTTCAAGCCGATTCAGGCCGCGAAAATCCTCAGATCGGCCGCTTGTATTGCAGCTCGATCTTCACGCCCTCAGGCCCGTAGATGAAGACCTGTCCGAGGTCGGTATCGGGAATATCGAGATATTCGTAGCGATAGCCGCTCGCCTTGATGCGGGCGAGCGCCGGTTCGAATTCGAAAAGACTGAAAGCCACATGGTTGAATATGCCGCGCGGAAAATCAGCAGCGCGTGAAGTAAGGCTCAGATGGATGACCGGCTTGTCATCCAGATAGAGCCAGTGGCCGCGTGTAGGGAAGGGCGGCCGGTAGCCTTCCTTCACACCGAGAATGCTTTCGAAGAAGCCAATCATGACAGGCGCATCGCGCGTTTCGATTGTCACATGGTCCAGGCGCAGCATCATCCCCTCCCAAGCTGTCGAAGCCGGCCCAATCTTATCGGTTTCCGCACCTTCAGGAAAGCAGTTATGCCGCGCCGCCGCCGGATCAGAAGCTCTCCGTCCAGGGCCGCAGTTCCACCTCTTGCGACCAGGCGCTGCGGTGCTGCAGCAGAACGTCGATATAGGACTGCGCGATCGCATCGGGCGAAAGCATTCCGTCAGGCCTGTCTTCCCGATCGGGTCGGGCCTCGGATCGCACGCCGCCGTCGATAATGAAATGCGCCACATGGATACCGAGAGGCCCGAGTTCGCGGGCAGCACTTTGCGCCAGTCCGCGCAGCGCGAATTTTCCCATGGCAAAGGGCGCCGATTGCGCAAATCCCTTGATGCTGGCCGTTGCCCCTGTCAGCAGGATCGCGCCGCGTTTCTGCGGGATCATGCGTTTCGCCGCCTGCTGGGTGACGAGGAAGCCGCCGAAGGCGCTGGTGGCGATCGCCTTTTCCACCTCTTCGGGATCGAGTTCGGCGATCGGCCCGCGTACCCTGCCGCTGGCATTATAGACCACGACGTCAGGTGCGCCGATTTCCGCATCCACGCGCTCGAATAGTGCCGAAATGGCAGCTGGCTGCGAAGCGTCCGTGGCAAAAGCCTTGGCGCCTGTTTCGTCGAGCAGCGGCCCGAGCTTGCCGATATTGCGAGCGGCAAGACTGACCTTCACGCCGCGCTCTGAAAGCTTGCGGGCGAGCGAACCGCTGATGCCGGAACCGGCGCCGACGATCAGCGCGCTACGATAGGGAAATTCGGCCATGATCTTCTCCTTCGGATGAACCTTCCGGAGAGGTAGGCAGTCGCGCGCCTCCAAAAAACAGCCGGCCGGAAATATTTCACTTTTCTGGAGCGTCGATCGAAAGCCCGCAGATGCGCGAGAGATAGGCGAGCGGCAGCCCCGTTTCCCTGGCCCAGCGGTTGAATGTCTGCTGGATCAGTTGCTGGTCCTTCTTGCCGGTTCCGGATGCCGAAAGCGGAATGCCCGCGTCCCGCAGGCAGGCGAGCACATCTGATGTCATGATGAACCCGTCGCGGCCGATGCCGCGCAGGAAATATTGCCCGGTGGCTCCGCCCAGCCGGTTGCCGCGCTTGCTGAGCATGTCAAGCAGGCCGATATGGTCCTCGCGTGGCCAGTCCGCAAAGAAGGCGCCGGCGCTTTCTGTCTCTTTCGCCAGTTCGCGCACGAAGGCTGCATTGGCGCGCACCGACATGATCTTCGCGCCGTTCTTGACGATACGGTTGTCGCTCGTCAGATCATGCCAGTATTCGTCGGGAGCGATGTTGAGGGCAGCGGGATCGAAGCCGTCGAAAGCCTCTTCGAAGCCCGGCCATTTATTGTCGATGACCTTGTGCACGAAGCCGCTGTAGAAGATGCGACGCGTCATCTGCGAAAGAATGCGGTCATCAGGCAAAGCGCGTAACGCATCCCGATCCGGCATCGCCGGCAGAAGCGCCTTCAGCGCATCGGCGCCGCCTTTTCGCTGCTCGGCACGCTGGCGGATGATATCGAAATCGCTCAAGGCTTCGCTCCCGAATGGACCTTACTGGCGCAAGCCTATTCCGGGAGCTGCCTTATCTTCAAGCCATGCGATGGACGCTCAGGCCTCTACGGTTTCGCGAACCTCATCCAGCAGGAAGTGCACGACCAGATAATCGGTCTTGTACTGCCGTCCGCTGTCGCTCACCTTCTCTTCGCAGCCGCCATCGGCAGGATGCCAGGGGTGATAGTGCGGATTGGTGACGATCAGCGTCACTGCCTTGCCGGCATAAGGCCCTTCTGCCGGCCGGAAACGCATTTCGGCAAGCGGCCAGATGCGTTCATAAGTTTCCATGGGGATGCGCACTCTCAGCGCCTTGCGCGGAGCCGGCGGCTCCTCATGCGCAACCAGTCTTTCGCCGTTGACCGGTTCGACCGTCACGGGCTCGATGGTCACTTCCTCCGCCGCATCGAAAATGGAATTGAACTCCGCAGGCCACGTTCTTCTCATGAAATAGCTCCTCCCAAGCTGCTTCTGCCGGTTTGGATAAATGTAGCGCGCTTAGCCGGAGAAGAAAACGGGGGCGAGAGGATTCTGTTTGAAGCGCCTGCCTTCGCCCACTTCACAAAATCGCGCACACGCAGAATTTGACGTTTACGGAAACGTCAATATTTTGTAAGAGAGTCCCAAGGCCGGAGCGATCCGGTTGCCGAATTGGAGGAATTCGAACGATGCCAATCTACAAGGCCCCGGTGAACGACACGCTCTTCGTGCTCAACGATGTGCTGGGTCTCGAGCGCTACAACAATCTCCCGGGTTTTGCCGATGCCACGCCTGATATGGTGGAGGCCATTCTGGGCGAGGCGGCGAAGGTGGCCGAGGAAGTTCTTTTTCCGCTGAACTATTCCGGTGACCAGGAAGGTTGCGCACGTCACGAAGACGCCACGGTGTCGACGCCGAAAGGCTTCAAGCAAGCCTACCAGGCCTATCGCGAAGGTGGCTGGATCGGCCTTGCCGTACCGGAGGAATTCGGCGGTCAGGGCCTGCCCTATACGCTGCATGCTGCCGTCGGCGAGTATACCTCGGCCGCCAACATGTCGCTGATGATGTATCCGGGCCTGACGCAAGGCGCCATCGCCGCCATCCTCGTCCATGGCACTGACGAGCAGAAAAGCACCTACCTGCCGAAGATGGTGGACGGCAGCTGGTCCGGTACCATGAACCTCACCGAGCCGCATTGCGGCACCGATCTCGGCATGCTGCGCACCAAGGCCGTGCCGCAGACTGATGGCAGCTACAGGATATCGGGCCAGAAGATCTTCATCTCCGCCGGCGAACATGACTTGGCCGACAACATCGTCCACTTGGTGCTGGCCCGCATCGAAGGCGCGCCTGAGGGCACCAAGGGCATCTCGCTCTTCATCGTTCCGAAACTCCTCGTCAATGAAGACGGCAGTCTCGGTGCCCGCAACGGCGTTTCCTGCGGCGCGATCGAACACAAGATGGGTATCCACGCCAACGCCACCTGCGTCATGAATTACGACGAGGCGACGGGCTTCCTGATCGGTGCGGAGAACCGCGGCCTCAACGCCATGTTCGTGATGATGAACGAGGCCCGTCTGATGGTCGGCCTGCAGGGCATTGCCATTTCCGAGATCGCCTATCAGAACGCCGCCAGCTATGCCCGCGATCGCATCCAGGGCCGCTCGCTGTCAGGCGTGAAGGCGCCGGACAAGAAGGCCGATCCGATCATCGTCCATCCGGATATCCGCCGCGCGCTGATGACCATCCGCGCCTTTAACGAGGCCGGCCGCGCCTTCCTGCTCTGGACTGCGTTGAAATCCGATATTGCCCACCGCGCCAGCGATGAGAAGGAGCGTGAGACGGCCGATGACATTCTCGGCCTTGTCACGCCGATCCTCAAGGGCGTGATGACTGACAAGGGCTTCGATCACGCCGTCATGGCCCAGCAGGTCTTCGGCGGCCACGGCTATATCGAAGAACAGGGCATGAGCCAGTATGTGCGCGATGCCCGCATCGCCATGATCTATGAAGGAGCGAACGGCATCCAGGCGCTCGATCTCGTCGGCCGCAAGCTGGCGCTGAACGGCGGCCGCGCCGCGATGGCGCTCTTCAAGGAGATCGGCGATTTCTGCGAGGAAAATCGTAGTGACGAGCAACTCGGTTTCTTCACAAAGCACCTGAAGAAGGGCTTGAACGATGTGCAGGGCGCGACCATGTGGTTCATGCAGAATGCCATGGCCAAGCCCGACAATGCCGGCGCCGGCTCGACCGATTACATGCACCTCTTCGGCCTTGTCGTTCTCGGCTATATGTGGGCGCGCATGGCCAAAGCCGCCAACGAACGTCTTGCCGCCGGCGACGCCAGGGAGGACTATCTGAAGAACAAGCTGATCACGGCGAAATTCTTCATGGAGCGCGTAATGCCGGAAACCGCATTGCGCAAGGCCCGCATCGAAACCGGCGCCGACACGATGATGGAACTGGCCGCCGACGCGTTCTGATTGCTTCCCCTTCTCCCCGGTGGGGAGAAGGTGGCCCAAAGGGCCGGATGAGGGGCCGCAGGCGCAGCTTTCTCCGGTTCCAGCCCGCCGGACGACCGAAATTCACCGGCGCGTTCGCGCCGCCAGGGAGATGAGACAATGACCGAGGTTTTCATTTACGATCACGTCCGAACACCCCGCGGCCGCGGCAAGAAGGACGGCGCGCTGCATGAAGTGCCCTCCGTACGCCTCGCGGCAAAGACGCTGGAGGCAATCCGCGACCGCAACGGGCTGGCTACGGAAACGGTCGATGACATCATCATGGGCTGCGTCGATCCGGTCATGGATGCCGGCGCCGTCATCCCCAAGGCTGCGGCGTTCGAGGCTGGTTACTCGATCAGGGCGCCCGGCATGCAGATCTCCCGCTTCTGCGCCTCCGGCCTCGATGCCGTGAATTTCGGCGCCGGCAAGATCGCGCAGGGTGCCGATGACATCGTCATCGCTGGTGGCGTGGAAAGCATGTCCCGCGTCGGCCTCGGCATGTCCGGCGGCGCCTGGTTCATGGACCCTTCGGTGAACTTCCCGGCCTATTTCATGCCGCAGGGCGTCTCGGCCGATCTCATCGCCACCAAATATGGATTTTCCCGCGACGACGTCGACGCCTATGCTGTCGAAAGCCAGAAACGTGCGGCGAACGCCTGGGAAAAGGGCTGGTTCAAGAATTCCGTGATCCCGGTCAAGGACCAGAACGGACTGACCATCCTTGCCCATGACGAGCACATGCGCCCCGGCACCGATATGCAGGCGCTCGCCTCCCTCAATCCCTCCTTCCAGATGCCCGGCGAAATGGGTGGCTTCGAAGCCGTTGCCATCCAGGCCCATCCGGAAGTCGAGCGCGTCAACTACGTCCACCACGCCGGCAATTCCTCCGGCATCGTCGACGGTGCCGCGGCTGTCCTCCTCGGCTCGAAAGCTGGCGGGCAGAGCATGGGCATGAAGCCT
This sequence comes from Rhizobium sp. P1_E6, assembly GCF_056405875.1. NCBI lineage: Bacteria > Pseudomonadati > Pseudomonadota > Alphaproteobacteria > Hyphomicrobiales > Rhizobiaceae > Rhizobium > Rhizobium sp. P1_E6. Next base: position 57,756 of record NZ_JBFUBG010000006.1, read on the forward strand.
CGCGCCCGCATCAAGGCTTTCGCCAATATCGGCTCCGACCCGGCCCTGATGTTGACCGGTCCGGTCGACGTGACCGAAAAGCTCTTGAAGCGATCGGGCATGACGCTTGCCGATATCGACCTATTCGAACTCAACGAAGCTTTCGCCGCCGTCGTGCTGCGCTACATGCAGGCCTTCGACATCCCGCACGACCAGATCAACGTCAATGGTGGCGCCATCGCCATGGGCCATCCGCTCGGTGCAACCGGCGCCATGATCCTCGGCACCGTGCTGGACGAGCTGGAGCGCCGCGATCTCAATACCGCATTGGTCACCCTCTGCATCGGCGCCGGCATGGGCACGGCCACCGTCATCGAACGCGTCTAAGGGAGAGAGACGATGAGCTACACCAACTTCACCGTCGAGACCGATGCGGATGGTATTGCATTGGTCACCTGGGACATGCCCGGAAAGTCGATGAACGTCTTCACCGAAGAGGTGATGAGCGAGCTCGACGCTATCATCGATGCGACCGTCGCCGACAGCGCCGTCAAGGGCGTCGTCATCACCTCGGGCAAGTCCTCCTTCTCCGGCGGCGCTGATCTATCGATGATCAAGGCCATGTTCAGCTTCTATCAGCAGGAGAAGGCTGYGAACCCTGACAGTGCGGCACAGAAACTATTCGATCTCGTCGGCCGCATGACCGGCCTCTTCCGCAAGCTGGAAACCTGCGGCAAGCCCTGGGTCTCCGCCATTAACGGCACCTGCATGGGCGGCGCGCTGGAAATGTCGCTCGCCTGCCATGGCCGCGTCGCCTCCAACGCGAAAAGCGTCAAGATCGCCCTGCCGGAAGTCAAGGTCGGCATTTTCCCGGGTGCCGGCGGCACGCAGCGTATCTCGCGTCTCACCGATGCGCAGTCCGCCTTGCAGATGATGACGACTGGCCAGTCGCTGAACGCTTCACGCGCCAAGGCCATGAACCTCGTCCATCAAGTCGTCGATCCGGATCAGCTGATCCCCGCCGCAAAGCAGATGATCAAGGATGGGCTCAAGCCCGTCGCCCCTTGGGACGAAAAGGGTTTCAAGGTTCCGGGCGGCGGCATCTGGACGCCAGCCGCAGCCCAGCTCTGGCCGGCAGCACCCGCGATCCTCCGCCGCGAAACCTCAGGCAATTATCCGGGCGCGCTCGCCATCCTGAAATGCGTCTATGAAGGCCTGCAAGTTCCCTTCGATACGGCGCTGAAGATCGAGCAGCGCTATTTCACGCAGGTGCTGCAGACCACCGAGGCCTTCTCGATGATCCGCTCGCTCTTCATCTCCATGCAGGAGCTTGGCAAGGGCGCCCGCCGCCCGGCTGGCATTCCGAAGACGGAGCTGAAGAAGGTCGGCGTCGTCGGCGCGGGCTTCATGGGCGCTTCGATCGCCTATGTCACGGCCGCCGCCGGCTTCGAGGTTGTGCTTATCGACCGCGATATGGAGGCCGCCACCAAGGGTAAAGGCGTTGGCGAGAGCCTCGTCAAGGATTCCATCGGTAAGGGTCGTCTTACGCAAGAGGAGGGTGCCGCGCTTCTTTCCCGCCTCACACCATCAGCCGACTACGCCGATCTGAAGGATGCCGACCTCGTTATCGAGGCGGTCTTCGAGGATCGCGCCGTCAAGAAGGCGGTCATCGAGCAGGTGGAAGCCGTCATTCCGGAAACGACCGTCTTCGCCTCCAACACCTCCACTCTGCCGATTACGGGTCTCTCGGAAAATTCGAAGCGTCCCGAGCAGTTCATCGGCGTGCACTTCTTCTCGCCGGTAGAGAAGATGATGCTGACCGAGGTCATCCTTGGCAAAAACACCGGCGACCGGGCGCTCGCCGTGGCGTTGGACTATGTCGCGGCGATCAAGAAGACGCCGATCGTTGTCAACGATGTCAGGGGCTTCTTCGTCAACCGCTGCGTCTTCCGCTACATTCACGAAGCCTATGACATGCTGATCGAAGGCGTGCCACCGGCGATGATCGAGAACGCCGCCAAGATGGCGGGCATGCCGGTTGGCCCTCTCTCGCTGAACGACGAGGTGGCGATTGACCTGTCTCAGAAAATCCTCAAGGCGACGGTCGCTGATCTCGGCCCTGATGCCGTCGACGAACGCCATCTCGCCCTCATCAACAAGCTGGTCGATGAACTCGACCGCCGCGGCCGCAAGAACGGCAAGGGTTTCTACGAATACCCGGCAAAGCCCGCCAAGAAGTTCCTCTGGCCCGAGCTGAAAACGCTCTATCCACAGAAGCCGGCCGACGAAATCGACGTCAACACCCTGAAGCAGCGCTTCCTGGTGACGATCGCGCTCGAGGCAGCCCGTACCATGGAAGAGGGTATCGTCACCGATCCACGTGAAGCCGACGTCGGCTCGATCCTGGGCTTCGGCTTTGCGCCCTACACGGGCGGTGCGCTAAGCCATATCGACGGCATGGGCGTAAAGACCTTTGTTGATCTCGCCGAGAAGCTGGCATCTACCTATGGCGACCATTTCAAGCCGACGCCGTTGCTGAAGGACATGGCCGCCAAGGGCGAGACCTTCTACGGCCGCTTCGATCCCTATCCGGCCACTGACAAGGCTGCATAAATGGCGAGGCGGCGCGGCTCTTAAGAGCTGCTGCCGCCCTCACATCCCTTCGATCTGTGGTTATGCTTGAGCGAGCATTCCTGCTGCAGGCGCGGACAAGCAATCGAAAACACTTAGCCATTGCGCTAACTATCATGTCGTGATACTTAGCCTTATGGATTACTATTCACATCAACTCGACAGCATCTTCCTGGCGCTAGCCGATCCCACGCGCCGCGCCGTCATCGGCCGGCTGGGCACCGGACCGGCCAGTATCAGCGACCTCGCAAAGCCCTTTGACATGGCTCTGCCGTCCTTCATGAAGCACATCCGCCTGTTGGAAGAGACCGGTCTTGTCGAAACGAGGAAGCAGGGCCGCGTTCGAACCTGCACGCTGGAGAAGAAGCGTTTTGCCCTGGTCGATGGCTGGCTCTCGGCCCAGCGCGCCATCTGGGAAGCCCGCACGGACAGGTTGGAAGCTTTCGTCACCGCCACGCAATCGAAGGAGGAGAAATCCCGATGAACATCCCAATGCACGCAAATGCGAACCCCGATCTCGACCTCACTATTTCGCGCATCATCAAGGCCCCGCCGGCGGCTGTCTGGAGTGCCTGGACCACGCCTGCAAAATTCGAAAAATGGTGGATCCCCGCGCCGGCGCTCTGCCGCGTCGCCACCATGGAAGCCAAACCCGGCGGTGCCCTCGTCACCGAGATGAGCGAGGATGGCGGTCCCTTCCAGCCGCATCTCAGTGCCTGCTATCTGGATGTTCAGGATGGTCGCCGCATCGTCTTCACCAATGCGCTCCTCGGCGGCTGGCGCCCCGCGCCGACACCCTTCATGACCGCCATCATCACCTTCGCCGACCATCCCGAAGGCACCGCTTACAACGCCCTCGTCATGCATAAGGACAAGGACACCCGCAACACGCATGAGGAATTGGGCTTCCATGACGGCTGGGGCACGGTTGCCGAACAGTTGTCGAAGCTCGTGGAGGCATAGCAGGAAGAGCAGGTGACAGCCGCAGGATAGGCAAAGACGGTGCCGGCTGTGGCAAGGACGAGAAGTCCGCAAAGCCCGATACAATCGTCATACCCGATTAGTCTTCTTTCAGGTCGGCAGGCGGAGCACTCGAAGTCACCATTTCCGTGACCGGTTCACACGGCAGGCAGGGTGGAGGCGGATGCGATGCACGCTGAACGTTCTGCCCAGAGTCGCTAAACGGCGAGGCGAAAATCTTTCATCTGACCTTCGTCAAACATCTGGCTGAGCATCTGCAGGATCACATGGACCTTGTCGGATTTGACCGAATAGTAAATCGTCTGGGCATCACGCCGTGTCTTGACGAGGTCCTTGGTGCGGAGTTTCGCAAGGTGCTGGGAGAGAGCCGATTGACTGATCCCGATAATGTCGGCGAGGTCGTTGACCGCAACCTCACGCTCGGTGAGCGTTTGCAGCATCCTCAACCGATGGGCATTCGCCATGACCAGCAACAGTTCGGCTTTCTTTTCATAAATGTCGATATTCATGAGTTTCCCTTCGCAATTGATAAACGGTAATTTCACATAACTAATAAAGAATTATCTTAATATGGCAGAAAGGCGTAATTTTCCCTCTCTGCCTTCTAAACGCTTCCGGATAGGCCGCTCTTTCGAGCAGGCGCCCCTGTCGCATTCATATTTCATCGGGCATTGCGGCTCACAAATCTCTCGCATAGCGCCTATATGCGTATCCGGAATCATGCAAAGAAACGTCCCACGGCACATTTCAGTTTAAGCGATGGAATCATGAAAAAGATCGGTTTTCTCTCGTTCGGGCACTGGACGCCCTCGCCGCAATCCCAAACCCGCTCGGCCGGCGATACGTTGTTGCAGTCGATTGACCTTGCTGTCGCGGCAGAAGAGCTGGGCGCCGACGGCGCCTATTTCCGCGTTCACCACTTCGCCCGTCAGCTTGCCTCGCCATACCCGCTGCTCGCGGCTGTCGGCGCCAGGACGAGCCGTATCGAGATCGGGACAGCGGTTATCGACATGCGCTACGAGAACCCTCTCTATATGGCGGAAGATGCCGGTGCGGCCGACCTGATTTCCCGGGGACGTCTGCAGCTCGGTATCAGCCGTGGCTCGCCGGAACAGGTCATCGAAGGCTGGCGCTATTTCGGCTACAACCCGCCGGAAGGCCAGAGCGATGCCGATATGGGCCGCCGCCATGCCGAGGTTTTCCTCGAAGTGCTGCGCGGCGAAGGTTTTGCCGAGCCCAATCCGCGCCCGATGTTCCCCAATCCGCCCGGCCTGTTGCGCCTCGAGCCGCATTCCGAAGGGCTGCGCGACCGCATCTGGTGGGGTGCCGGCTCCAACGCCACGGCTGTCTGGGCCGCCAAGCTCGGCATGAATCTCCAGAGCTCGACGCTGAAGGACGATGAGACAGGCGAGGCCTTCCATATCCAGCAGGCCAACCAGATCCGCGCCTACCGCGAGGCCTGGAAAGAGGCCGGTCATCAGCGCGAACCGCGCGTTTCCGTCAGCCGCAGCATCTTCGCGCTGGTGAACGATCGCGACCGCAGCTATTTCGGCTACGGTAATGAGGGGCAGGACAAGATCGGCTTCATAGATGAAAACACCAGGGCAATCTTCGGCCGTTCCTACGCCGCCGAGCCCGATGCCCTCATCGAGGAACTGAAGAAGGACGAGGCGATTGCCGAGGCCGATACGCTGCTGCTCACCGTGCCCAACCAGCTCGGCGTGGAATACAATGCCCACGTCATCGAATCGATCCTGAAATATATCGCCCCTGCGCTCGGCTGGCGGTGATGACATTGCGCGACGGCGTCATGCCGTCGCCGTTTCTCTGGTGTTCCGCACCACCATCAGCCCGGCAATGCTGACAAGAACGATGGCCGTGGCGTAGATATCCGTCGTTGCGCCATAGCCGATCGATTTGACGAGGAAGCCGGCAAGGATCGCCGGCAGGCTGAAGGCGAGATAGCTCTGGATGTAGAAGGCAGACAGCAGTCCGGCCCGTTCTTCAGGCTTGGCAAGCGGCATGATCGTCCCGATGGAGCCGAGGAAGTTGGTGCCGAAACCGGCGCCAGTGAAAACCGTCCCGATCAGCAGCAGCGGCACGTTGGCGAGATGCACACCCGCCACGACTGTCAGAATGCCGAGCGTCTGTGCGCTCACGCCGAAGGCGAGATTGGCCTTCGGGCTGCGGCTGCGGCGCAGGAAGACGGCAATTGCGCCTGACAGCATCAGCGCAGCAACGACCGCCCCGCCCGTCAGCGGTGCACGGCTGCCTGTGGTGGAGGCGACCAGCGAAGGCACGAGCGACAGGTAAAAGCCGCCGAGCGTCCAGTTGGCAATATTGATTGGCGTGATCATCGACAGCGGCCGCTTGACCCGTTGCGGAATGGAAATGCTGGGCTTCAACGATCCGAGGAAGCCAGGCCGCGTGCCGCCCGTCTCCCGCGTCAACCACAGCGCAATGGCCTGCACCACAAAGGCGGCAAGCAGCAGGGCATAGACGAGATGCAGCGGCTCCGGCCCATACTGGATCAGCGCGCTGGTACCGATTGCTCCGATAGCCATGCCGGAGAGCGGCGCGATCGAGTTGACGATCTGCCCTTTGGTCCTGTTGATATCGACCAGGGCGGCGCCGAGCGAAGCACCGGCTATACCAGTGGCGATACCCTGGACGATGCGTGCCGCGATCAGCCATTCCGGCCCGCTGGCGATGGAAAACAGCGCCATGGCAAGGATTTCGAGGAGCAGTGCGCCGAAGATCACCGGTCGCCGCCCGAGATGATCCGAGATTGAGCCGGCAATCAGCAATGCTCCAAGCAGCGCGAAGGCGTATACTGCGAAGATGACGGTGATGAGGACGGGAGAGACGGCAAAGGCTTCCTGATAGATCCGATAGAGCGGCGTCGGCGCTGCCGATGCGCCGAAGAAGAAGGCAAGCGTCAGAGCATGGAAGCCCATCGGTGACGAATTCTTGATGGATTCGGGAGCGGCGACCATCTATAAGTCCCTTAAAGCTAAATCATTGCGTTAGCTTTATCTAGATGAGGCGGCGCCTAAAGGCAAATAAGTTGCGTTAATGGATCGATGAAAGTTTCTGAACTGTTGGCGCTGAAGCATGTCGCGCAAAACTGTGCAGTGGTTTTGGGACAACGACATACGTAAAAAGGACCTGAAGCGTGGTAGGCGAATCCGAAAGATCGCCGCACGGTTCAGGGCGGAGAAAGTTGGGTTCGTGATGGCAGTGAAAGAGAATATCCGTCCGGGCGGCAGAAGCGCCCGCGTCCAGGCCTCGGTGCATGCGGCAGTCCGCCAACTGCTGGAAGAGATGAGCCGCGCGGAGATCACCGTTCCGCTGATTGCGACGCACGCCGGTGTCACGCCCTCCACCATCTACCGCCGCTGGGGCGATCTGCAGGAATTGCTGGCCGACGTTGCCGTCGAGCGTCTGCGTCCGGACATGGAGCCGGTCGATACTGGCAATGCTGCCGACGATCTGGAAGCCTGGGCCGAGCAATATGCGGAGGAAATGTCCTCCGGCCCCGGTCGTGAATATGTCCGTGACGTGCTCGCAGCCCAAACCTGCGATAATGCCAATAAATGCTGCAACTTCACGCGCCAGCAGATCGAGACGATCGCCGGGCGGGCAGAGGAGAGGGGCGAGGCCTTCCCCGATGTCGATGCGGTGATGGATCGCGTGGTCGCCCCCATTATGTACCGCATCCTGTTCGGCGATGTCCCGACTGCCGCTCACGTGCGGGAGCTTGTCGGCCACATCTTCGACCGCCGCAAGGCGGCCTGAACTTCACTCGGCGGCAGCGCGCTTCAAGCCGGAAATCTGCGTGATATAGGCGCGCAATGCGGCCGGGCGGACCGGCTTGTGCTGAACGGCAATGCCATGCTTTTCCGCCTCGGCCCGCACTTCCGGTGTCCGGTCGGCGGTAACGAGCAGGGCCGGAATATCGATGTCGAAATGCTGCCGCAGGTGCAGGATCGCCGCCACGCCGGTCCCGTCGGCAAGATGATAGTCGGCGATGACAAGATCGGGTGGCCGCCGCATCGAAAGCGCCTGGACAGCCGAAAGCGAATCCACCACTTGCGTATCGCAACCCCATCCGTCGATCAGAAGCCGCATGCCTTCGAGGATCTTCGGTTCGTTGTCGATACAGAGGATGCGCAATCCCTTCAGCGGTTCGGTCGTGCGGTCGACGGGAAGCACGGCTGCTGCGGCTTCCGCGCTCTTCGAAACATCGAGCGGCATGAGGATGCGGAATTCCGTGCCTTTGCCATGCGTCGAGTGAAGCTCGACCTTATGATTGAGCACACGGGCGATACGGTCGACGATGGAGAGGCCGAGCCCGAGGCCCGACGCGGTCTTGGCGCCTTCATCCAGCCGCGCGAATTCCTTGAACACAGTCCGGAATTTCGAAGGCGGAATGCCGATGCCGGAATCCATCACCTGGATCATCACTTGATTGCCACGTCGCCTTACCCCGACCAGCACCTTGCCACTAACCGTATATTTGATCGCGTTGGAGACAAGATTCTGCACCAGTCGCCGCAGCAGGTTCGGGTCGGAGCGCACCCGCAGCGAGGTCGGCATAACCTTGAGCTTCAGTTTCTTCTCCCGGGCGACCGGCGCAAAGTCGGTTTCGATCCGCTTGAGCAGATCGGCGAGTGGCACGGATGCCAGCCGCGGCCGCATGGCGCCGGTATCGAGCCGTGAAATATCGAGCACGGCGCCGAGAATGCTCTCGACCGATTCCAGCGCGGAATCGATATTGCGCACGATCGGGCTGTTTTCCGATTGCGCCATACGCTCGACAAGTGCGGAGGAATAAAGCCGGGCGGCATTGAGTGGCTGCAGAATGTCGTGGCCGGCAGCGGCAAAGAAGCGGGTCTTGCCGATATTGGCTTCGTCCGCCGCAGCCCGCGCCTCGCCAAGTTCCCGGTTGACGCGGGTAAGCTCCGCGGTTCGCTCCACGACACGTTGTTCCAGCGTCTCGTTTGCCTGCTTCAACGCCCGGTCGGCGGTCACACGCTGGGTGATGTCGGTAAAGGTCGCGACGATACCCTTGTCCGGCATGGCGTTGGAGCGCACTTCGATGATGTGCTCGCCGCCGCCGAGCACCAGCGAGAAGGGCTTGTCGAGTGTCAGGAAGTGCCGCACGGCCTGTGACTGGTCGCCGGGCGCGATATCGCCACGCTGACTGAGGATATTGACGATCTCCGACAGTGGAAAACCGACCTGGCCGGCATTTTCCGGCAGGTCCAGCAATTGCCGGAAACGCCGGTTCCAGATCGTCAGGCGGTTGGAACTGTCGAAGACCGCGATGCCCTGGTCCATCTGCGAAAGCGCGGTCTGCAGCATGTCCTGATTATATTGCAGCGCTTCGCTCGCCTGATCGAGCAGCCAGGCCGTATCCGAGGACGCATCCTCGATCTTCTGCAGGATCAGAGACAGCACCAGCCGCGCCGAGGAGGATCCGATGGCGCTGCCGAGAAGCTGCTCGGTGAAATGGATGAGCGCCATGTCGGCCGGCTGGTCGTCCTCCAGCTTGCGCCCGGACGTCTGCTCGTAGGTCGCAAGCGAACGCTGCATGCGCTCCTCGCCGAGGTAGCGGGCGATGGCCGTCTTGAGATCGCCGACGCTGATGCGGGTCTTCCAGCCGCGGGTCGCAAATTGCGAGCGCGAATGCCGCTTCACGAAGATGCCGGCCTGGATGCGTTCCAGCGGTTTGGCGTTGCGCGTCAGCGATCCGACGATGAAGGCGGCAGTGTTGACGAGCAGGCTCATCGCTGTCGCATTCACAAGCGCATCGGCATCCGGCCCCGTGAAGAGCGTCGTGCCGGGAAAGATGAAGCCGAGGAAACTGCTTGCCACATAGGAATAATCCGGGCCGCCGAGCGAAGGCAGAAACAGCAGGTAGACCCAGATGATAATGCCGGACGATAGGCCGAGGATGGCGCCGCGCGCATTCGCCCGCCGCCAGATCATGCCGCCGAAGAGGGCGGGTGCAATCTGCGCGATGGCAGCAAAGGAGAGCAGGCCGATCGAAGCAAGCCCTGCCGTGCTGTCCGTCGAGCGGTAATAGGCATAACCCAGCAGCAGCACGGCGAAGATCGCGCTGCGGCGGATATTGAGCAGGCTCTTTGCGAAGTCGTCACGCTGGCTCGCAAGACCCGCGAGCTTCCGGCGCAGGAAGAACGGCATGACGATGTCGTTCGACACCATGATGGAAAGCGCCACGGAATCGACGATCACCATGGCGGTCGCCGCCGAAAAGCCGCCGATGAAAGTGATCAGCGAGACAACCGGCATTTGCCCTGCAAGTGGCAGGGTAAGAACATAAAGATCGGCATTGCCGTTGCCGCCGAAGACGAGCAGCCCGCCGATCGCAACCGGCAGCACGAAGAGATTGATGACGATCAGATAGAGCGGGAAGAGAAAGCCGGCGAGCCGAAGCTGCTTGGCCGTGCGGTTTTCGACGACGGTCACATGGAACTGGCGCGGCAGCATGATGATGGCGAAGGCAGAGAGCAGCGTCAGCGTGATCCAGCGGCTGAGCGGGGTCTGATAGTCGAGAGCGGCGGTGACCAGGGCGTTCTCCGAACCCTTCTGCCACAGGTCGCTTGGCCCGTCGAACAGGAACCAGATGACGCAGACGCCAGCCGTCAGGAAGGCGACGAGCTTCACCACTGATTCCATCGATACCGCGAGGATCAGCCCGTCCTGATGTTCGGTTGCATCCGTATGGCGGGTACCGAACATGATGGCGAAACAGGTCAGCACCAGGGTGACGATCAGCGGCAGGTCGAGGAAATAGAGGTTGCCGCTGCCGATGCCATAGTCGGACGGATTGACCATGGCCGTGACCGTCGCCGAAATGGATTTCAGCTGCAGTGCGATATAGGGAATGGTGCCGATCAGGCAGATCAGCGCCACGATGGTCGCAACAGTGGAATTCTTGCCGTAGCGTGCGGCAATGAAATCGGCGACGGAGGTCAGCTTCTCGGCCTTTGCAAGTTCGATGATTCGCTTGAGCAGCGGCATGCCGAGTGTGAAGACGAGGATCGGCCCGATATAGATGCCGGCGAATTCCAGCCCGTTATGGGCTGCAAGACCGACGCCGCCGAAATAGGTCCAGGAGGTGCAGTAGATCGCCAGGCTGAGTGCATAGACCACGGGCCGGCCGCCTTCCGGCACGCCGAACTTCCGGCTCCGTCGGTCGCCGTAGCTTGCTACCGCGAAAAGCAGCAGAAGATAACCCAAGGCAAACGCAAATATGACCCAGCCTGGAAGCATTGACCCTCCGCCGACGGACAATCCGCCGTCCTCCCGGAACAGTCCGAGATTAGGGCAATTCAGCAGGTTTGAAAATTCCCGCGGCCTTGGTCTTAAGTTCTACGTGGATGGGGGCAGTGTCCGAATATTTCCAATTGCCGATTGATTAATTGAGATGAAGGTGTAGCTAATGAAAACAACGGCATGTCTTTGAAAATGCATCAAGGGGAGACAGATCGGATGCTCAATGAGTTCAAAGCTTTCATCGCCCGCGGCAATGTCATGGATCTCGCAGTCGGTGTTATCATCGGCGGCGCCTTCGGCGGCATCGTCAAGTCGCTGGTCGACGATATCATCATGCCGATCGTCGGGGCGGTTTTCGGCGGTTTCGACTTCTCCAACTACTTCATTCCACTGTCGAAGGATGTCAATGCGCCAGCCCTTACCGCAGCCCGCGCGCAGGGTGCCGTTTTCGCCTACGGTAGTTTCATTACAGTCCTCATCAATTTCCTGATACTCGCTTGGATCATCTTCCTGATGGTCAAGGGCGTGAACAAGCTGCGCGAGCAGGTCGAACGCAAGGAAAAGGAAGCACCGGCAGAGCTGCCCGCACCGACGGCCGACGTCCAGCTTCTGACCGAAATCCGCGATCTTCTCGCCAAGCGTCCGACGGTTTGATCCGAATTGGGGCCCGTCCATTCCGGCGGGCTCATCCATCACGAAAATCGATATGCCATCACGCATTGTCATAGGATTTGCGCCCGCAAATCCGTTATGAAGGCGTGAACTGGAGATATGCATGTCGATTGTAAGCAGCCTCAGCCCGCGCGCCGTCGCAGCGCCAGAAAGCGGGATCGTCGAAGTCGTCAATTACGCCCGTGGCCGTGAAGGCCTTCTGCCGCTCTGGGTTGGCGAAGGCGATCTTCCCACGCCCGATTTCATCAATCAGGCCGCCATGCAGTCGCTCGCCGCCGGCGAAACCTTTTATACTTGGCAGCGCGGCATCCCCGAGCTGCGCCAGGCGCTCTCCGATTATTACGCCAGACATTTCGGCATCCGTCTTCCGGTTGAGCATTTCTATGTGACCGGTTCGGGCATGCAGGCGATCCAGATCGCCGTCCAGGCAATAACCTCACCCGGCGATGAACTTGTCTATCTGACGCCCGCCTGGCCGAACATTGCCGCAGCGCTTGAGATCGCCGGCGCCCGCTCCATCGGGGTCGAGCTGCAGTTCGAAGGTGGCACCTGGGCGGTCGATCTCAACCGTATCGAGGCGGCCATCACCCCGAAGACCCATGGCCTCTTCGTCAACACCCCGTCGAACCCGACCGGCTGGACCGCGACGAAGAAGGATCTGGCCGATATCCTGGCACTGGCGCGCAAGCATGATCTCTGGATCATGGCCGATGAGATCTATGCGCGTTATTTCTATGCTGGCGGCCGCGCGCCGTCCTTCCTCGACGTCATGGAGCCCGGCGACAAGATCATCTTCGTCAATTCCTTCTCCAAGAACTGGTCCATGACCGGTTGGCGCGTCGGCTGGATCGTCGCGCCGCCGGAAACCGGGCAGGTGCTGGAAAACCTGATCCAGTATTCGACCTCGGGCGTCGCACAGTTCATGCAGAAAGGCGCGGTCGCGGCGCTCAACGAAGGAGACGCCTTCGTGCAGTCGAATATCGACAAGGCAACCCGCTCCCGCGATATCCTCTGCGATGCGCTGATTGCCACCAACCGCGTCCAGACGCTGAAACCCGATGGCGCGCTCTATGCCTTCCTCAAGATCGACGGCGTGACCGACAGCCGGAAGACTGCGATCGACATTGTCGACAAGACCGGCGTCGGGCTTGCACCCGGTACGGCCTTCGGACCGGGCGGTGAGCTTTTCCTGCGCGCCTGCTTCCTGCGCGATCCGGCTCAGGTGATAGTCGCGGCCGAGCGGCTCTGCGACTATATCCTGAAGCTCTAGGCGGAACGGCGTAGCGCTTCCGGTAGCACCGGTAGCAGCGTCACATTCCGACCCTCAACGATGATGACTTCGCCGTCTCTCAGCGGCTGAAAGGGCGTGCCGGCTTCTTCAAGGAAGTTGACGGTCTTTTCGGCAGCTTCGGCCTCATCATGGGCCGAGCGATAGTGGGGGACGATGGAGAAATCGACGAGTCCAAGCCCGTCCCACAGGATCGCCTCGTCATAATCAGGCGCGAGCTGCTGCGGATCATCCATGATGTCGATACCATCAAGCGAGGGTGCCGCAACGACTGCTCCAGCGCTGAAGCCGCCATAGACGAGTGCATCCTTGCGCAGCAATTCCGCTATGATGCGATCAAAGCCGCTCTGCCGCATGGCCCGCCGCAGGAGAAAAGCATTGCCGCCGACAGCCCAGACGAAGTCGAAGCGAGCAAGCGCCTTTTCCAATGCATGCGGCTGTCCGAAATAGTGCCGCAGGTCGAGTTCTTCCGGCTCGATCCCCCAATCGGCAAGATCTGCCTTGGGATCGTAGATATTGGCCTCATAGGCGAGCCGCGCCTCGGCCGGAACGAAGTCCAGCGCATTCTGGATGACGGCCGCGCGCCTTCCGCCCTTGAGGAGTTTCTTCAGCCGGGCGGCACTTGCGCCGAGCCGATAGGATGACAGGTAGAGCCTCATCGATGCCGCTCCCCGTTTTGGAGAAGCAGGTCACGAACCGGCATTGCGAGAAGGTCTTGTGCCACGAGAAGTCCTTTGCGTGAGGCGGACATCGGGGCAGAAACAGAAAACCCCGCGCGTGTCCGGCGGGGTTGGGTCGGGTGTAGTGAACAGTTTCAGGTCACAAGCCGACGCCCCCACCGCAAAGGGTGGTCGTCATGCCCATCGTCATAGCCTGAAACGCGAGGTTGCTCATGCCGCTAATTTGCCCCGCCGCGTGCGTGATGTCAACGAGCCCAAAAAGAGGGGTCGCGAGCCGGTTTCGTCCCAAAAACGGCTGGTCGATAAAATTGTAGCAAAGCCCGAAATCCGCCTCTAACCACGTCCCCAAACATACCGGCCGCAAAGGCTTTCCGAGGCTGTTTGATAACAAAATCGGAAGGGAAAAAGCCGTTCTGATGCTCCCGAAAAAAGATAAAACAGGGAATGCAGACATGGCGGTTCTGGTAACAGGTGGGGCTGGATATATCGGCAGCCACATGGTGTGGACGCTGCTCGATGCCGGTGAAGATGTCGTCGTGCTCGACCGGCTTTCTACCGGTTTTCGTTGGGCCGTGGCGCCGGCCGCGCGCTTCTATCTCGGCGATGTCGCCGATCCCGACATTTTGAAGAAGATCTTCATCGAAAACGATATCGAGGCGATCATCCATTTCGCCGGCTCCGCCGTCGTTCCTGTATCGGTTGCCGATCCGCTCTCCTATTACGACAATAACTCGGGCAAGACGCGTGTGCTGCTGAGCGCCGCGATCAAGGCCGGCATCCGCAACTTCGTCTTCTCCTCGACGGCCGCCGTCTACGGCCAGCAGAAGAGCTCTGCTCCGGTGAAGGAAACGGCGCCGCTCAATCCGGAAAATCCCTACGGCCAGTCGAAGCTGATGACTGAAATGATGCTGCGTGACGCCGCCGCCGCCTATGACTTCGGCTATGTGGCGTTGCGTTACTTCAACGTCGCAGGCGCCGATCCGCAGCTGCGCACCGGCCAGTCGACCTCAGGCGCGACCCATCTCATCAAGGTCGCCTGTGAGGCCGCACTCGGAAAGCGCGACAGCATCGCCGTCTATGGCTTCGACTACCCGACCCATGACGGCACCGGCGTACGCGACTACATCCATGTGAGCGATTTGACAGCGGCGCATTTGAAGGCGCTCCAGCATCTGCGCCAGGGTAGGGGGCCACTTGTCGCCAACTGCGGCTATGGCAGCGGCTATTCCGTGCTCGATGTGTTGAACATGGTCACCCGCTTGAACGGTCACTCCTTCAAGATCAACATGGCGCCGCGCCGACCGGGCGATGCGGCAAGCGTCGTCGCCGATGCGACGCTTGCCCGCCGCGTCCTGGACTGGGCGCCGAAACACGACTCGCTGGAAACCATCGTGCGCAGCTCGCTCGACTGGGAACTCTTCCTGATGAACAAGAGTGTCGACGATCTGCACAGCATTCATCGCGCGCTGGCTGCAGCCTCCTTCTGAGCTGCAACCGAACATTTACCATCCCGGCGTAGATGTGGGTGGCTGACGTTACGTGAATAAGGAATAGTCAAACTTTCTCTGGCTCGCTTCAGCCAAGGGAAAAGGGATCATGAAGAACTTCATAGCCTCATTGCGGCTGCAAAAAGATAATCCGAAGTTTCTGGTGGCGCAGTTCAAAGCTCTGTCATCGCAGATTCCGATTCTGTACGTTCTTCTTGTCATCAACGCGCTGGCAGTGGCCATCACCCACATCAAGTCGGCGCCTCTTTGGCTTTCGCTCTACATTCCCGTCGGCCTCAGCATCGTCTGCGTCTTCCGCCTGTGCTGGTGGGAGATCTGTGGCAAGGAAAACGTCACGCCGGAGCGTGCGTTACGGCTGATGAAGGTGACCCAGGTAGGCGCCACGATCCTGACGATCGGCTTCGGCGGCTGGGCCGTCGCGCTCTATCAGTATGGCGATGCCTCACAGCAGGGCCAGATCGCCTATTTCCTCGTCGTAACCGGTATCTCCTGCGTCTTCTGTCTGATGCATCTGCCGCTCGCCGCGGCGATCACCACGGTCATCACCTTCACTGCCATGGTCGTGACCTTCCTCTTTTCCGGCAATCCGGTTTTCGTGGCCACGGCGGTCAGCGGCTTGTTTCTCGTGCTGCCGTTCCTGCGCGTCATCAACAGCTACTTCCAGAATTTCACCCATCTGGTGCGGCTTGCCGAGGAGCTGAAGGAGAAGCAGGCAGAAGCCGAGGAACTGAACCTCGTCAACAGCCGCAATGCGCTGCAGGATCAGTTGACCGGTCTCGCCAACCGCCGCAGCTTCTTCCTGTCGCTCGAAAAGATGCTGCTGGAGCATCCGACTTCGCCGCCTGTCATCGGCATCATCGATCTCGATGGCTTCAAGCCGGTCAATGATGTCTTCGGCCATTCGGCCGGCGACCTCGTATTGAAGGAAACGGCGCGCCGCTTCGTCGCGCTGTTGGGTGATCAGGGCATCGTCTCGCGCCTTGGCGGCGATGAATTCGGCATCATCTTCCCCTCCGATATGACGCTCAGGGCCGTCTCCGACCTCGGCCTGGCGCTATGTGCAGCCGTCCGTGAGCCCTTCGACATTCCGGACGGTTCGGTGCGCGTTTCCGGCTCCTGCGGCATCGTCTATCCTGACGCGGGCGAATACACTGCCGAAGATCTCTACGAGAAGGCGGATTTCGCGCTCTATCAGGTCAAGAGCAAGCGCACCGGCGGTGTGGAATTCTTCTCGCCGGAACACGAAAAGATCCTGACGCAACGCTACCTGATCGAGCTGGAGCTGCAGGCTGACAATTTCGCCAAGGAGTTGAAGCTCGAATATCAGCCGATCATGGAGCTGCGCAGCGGCCGCGTTGTCGGCTTTGAGGCGCTTGCGCGCTGGGATAGCGCCCGCTTCGGCCGCATCAGCCCGGATGCCTTTATTCCGGCTGCCGAACGTACCGCCGTGATCGGCCGCATGACGCGCATCCTCTTCAGCCAGGCGCTCGACGCACTGAAGATCATGCCGGCCCATCTGCGCGTGTCCTTCAACCTGTCCGCCCGCGATATCTGCGACCACGAAACTTCGATGGCCCTGCTTGCCATGATCAATCGATCCGGTGTCGATCCCAAACGCATCGAGTTCGAGATCACCGAGACGGCGCTTCTCTCCGATTTCGACACAGCCGATCAGGTGATCGGCGTGCTGCGTGCTGCCGGTATCTCGATTGCGCTCGACGATTTCGGCACCGGTTATTCCAGCTTGAGCCACATCCATCGCCTCGCCTTCGACAAGTTGAAGATCGACAAGGCCTTCGTCATGAATTTCGATCGCGATGCGCGTTGCATGAACATCACCCGCTCTGTCGCCAATCTCTGCCAGAACCTCGGCATTGCCTCCGTCGCGGAAGGTGTCGAAAGCGAGGATGTGGCGGAGGCACTGAAGGGCCTCGGCGTGCGGCTGGCGCAAGGCTATTACTTCTCCCGGCCGCTGCCGCTGGAGCTGGCGATCGACTACGCGATGCGGTGCGATGTCGCCGTTTCGCAGTCCCTCTCGGCCTGATTGATCAGCCAGCCACTGGAACCCCGGCTCAACCCCGTCTATTCCTAGGGCAGGAGCGAGGTGGACCATGGACAAAAGCAATCAGAACGAAGTCATCGTTGAACGACGTGGTACGGCAGGTCTTATCCGGCTGAACCGAACAAAGGCGCTGAACAGCCTGACCATCCCGATGGTGCGCGCAATTGCCGCCGCACTTGATGATTTCGCCGGCGACCAATCCGTGGCGAGCGTCGTCGTGATGGGCGAGGGCGAACGCGGCTTCTGCGCCGGCGGCGATATCCGCGCCATTCACCTAAGCGGGCGCGCCGGCGACGGCTTGGCGGAAACGTTCTGGCGCGAGGAATTTCGCCTCAATCACCGTATCGCCAATTATCCGAAGCCCTATGTGGCGTTGATGGATGGCATCACCATGGGCGGCGGCGTCGGCCTTTCCAGCCACGGCGGCCACCGTATCGTCACCGAGCGCACCCGCCTTGCCATGCCGGAAACGGGCATCGGCTATTTTCCCGATGTCGGTGCCACTTGGCTGCTGCCTCACATGCCGGGCGAAAGCGGTACATGGATGGCCCTGACGGGGCTGGATATCAATGGCGCCGATGCCATCCATGCTGGACTTGCTGATTTCTACATGCCCTTCTCGCGTCTGGAAGAGGCAGTCCAGCGTCTCTCGGATCTGCCTTTGGGAAGCTCGTCAGACGATGTCGACGCGGCGCTGCGCAATCTATCGGATCAGCCGGGCGAAGGCAGGCTGCAGGCCAATGCCACGATGATCGACCGCGCCTTCCGCTTCAGCCGTGTCGAGGACATCGCGTTGGCCCTCGCTCAGGAAGAGGGCGAGTTCGCAGCCGAAACCCGTCGCGTGATGCTCACACGCTCGCCGACCAGCCTCAAGCTCACCTTGCGGCTGCTGAGAGCCGGCCGCCAGAGCCGTACGCTCGGCGAATGCCTGGCCCGTGAGCTCAGCGCCTGCATGCAGATCCTGCATGGTGCGGATTTCTACGAAGGCGTCCGTGCGGCTGTTATCGACAAGGACCGTAATCCGAAATGGTCGCCGCCGGCAATCGCCCTGGTCAACGATGAAATGATCGGCCGTTTCTTCGAACCCGCCAAGCCACCGCTCGCGCTTTAGCGCCATCTGGTCAGGAGAGGCTCTAACGCCACATGCCGCGCATGCGTGCACCGACATCGATGCGCACCTGCCGCGCCTGCTGGGCCGCCGCCGTTTCCGCTTTGGCCTGCGGCCAGCCGCAGACCTCGAAGAACTGCAGCAGCGTCGCGGGAATGAAGCGGCTGCGTGACGCATAGACGTGCCGGTCGCCCTGCGAGTTCTGCCCATAGGTGAAAAAGCGTTGCGGCACGACGAGATCGAGGCTGTCCTTGGCGCGTGTCATCGCCACATAGAGCAGCCGCCGCTCCTCCTCTATTTCTGCCGTCGTGCCGACAGCGAGATCCGAGGGGATGCAGCCATCGATGACGTTCAGCATGAAGACCTTGGTCCATTCCTGTCCCTTGGCCGAATGGATGGTCGAGAGGATGAGATAGTCCTCGTCGAGCAGCGGCACGCCCGCCTGATCCGAGGTTGCGTCGGGCGGATCGAGCGTCAGTTCCGTCAGGAAGCGCTCGCGCGAAGCATAACCGCCGGCGATCTGCTCGAGCTGCACGAGATCGGCAAGCCGGGCGCTCGCATCCTCATGCAGCCTTTCAAGATGCGGCTCATACCATTTCCGCACCAGTTCGATCTCGGCAGGCCAGCCGGCCTTGCCGGTCTTCAGTTCCTGCATGGTGGACACGAACGAGGTCCAGTCGTCGCCCGAGCGCGGCGGCGCAGGCATGGTGGCGAGCGCCGTCACCGGGCTTGGGCCTTCTGCCATATGGTCCAGCACCTTCTGTGCCGTGGAAGGCCCGACCCCCGGCAGGATCTGCATCAGCCGAAAGCCCGCCACCCGGTCGCGCGGGTTCTGGGCAAAGCGTAATGCCGCCAGCATGTCTTTCACATGCGCGCTATCGAGGAATTTCAGCCCCCCGAACTTCACGAAGGGAATGTTGCGGCGGGTGAGCTCCACTTCCAGAGCGCCGCTATGGTGCGAGGCGCGGAAGAGGACGGCCTGGCTTTTCAGCTTCACGCCCTCTTCGCGATGGTCGAGAATCTTGTCGGCCACGTAGCGCGCCTGATCATTCTCGTCGCGCACCGTCACCAGCCGCGGCCGCTCCGGCGATTCCCGCTCCGTCCAGAGGTTCTTGGTGAAGCGCTCGGAAGCAAGGTCGATGACGGCGTTCGCCGCCGCAAGGATCGGCTGGGTCGAGCGGTAGTTGCGGTCGAGCGTGACGATATTGGCGGCCGGGCTGAACGACGCCGGAAAATCGAGAATGTTGCGCACTGTGGCCGCGCGGAAGGAATAGATCGACTGCGCATCGTCACCGACAACGGTCAGCCCATGCCCGGTTGGCTTGAGGGCAAGCAGGATCGAGGATTGCAGCCTGTTGGTGTCCTGATATTCGTCGACCAGCACATGGTCGAAGCGGCTGCCGATATCCTCTGATATCAGCGGTTCGGCCACCATCTGCGCCCAGTAGAGCAGCAGGTCGTCATAATCGAGCACGTTCTGGCTCTGCTTTGCCTCGACATAGCAGGCAAACAGCTCGCGAAGCTGCTTTTCCCAGGTCGCGCACCAGGGAAAGGCATCGCGCAGCACCAACGGCAGTTCCGCTTCCGAGTTTACCGCGCGGGAATAGATGGCAAGGCAGGTGCCCTTGGTTGGAAACCGGCTTTCCGTCTTGGAGAAGCCGAGCTCGTGGCGCACGAGGTTCATCAGGTCGGCACTGTCTTCCCGGTCATGGATGGAGAAGGCCGGGTCGAGGCCGATCTGCTCGGCATAATCGCGCAGCAGTCGTGCGCCTATGCCGTGAAACGTGCCACTCCAGGCCAGCGCATCTGCCATCATGCCGGAATTCTTGCCAAGGACCTCGCCGCAGATGCGCTCGACGCGCCGGCCCATTTCGGCAGCCGCCCGACGGGAAAAGGTCATCAGCAGGATGCGGCGCGGATCAGCACCCTTGAGGATCAGATGTGCTACGCGATGGGCAAGCGTATTCGTCTTGCCGGAGCCGGCGCCGGCAATGATAAGCAGCGGCCCCGCAATATGGCTGCCTTCGATGAGCGTGCCGTGCTCGACGGCCAAACGCTGCTGGGGGTTGAGCTTTTCGAGATACATCCAGCGGTCCGGTTGGCTCTCGCCGGAGAATCACCAGCGCGAGTGTTAGACGTTCCTTGAATGTTCTTGATTGCCGCTCCTGTCAAGCAGGCACGGGCTACCATTCACGACACCATCGGCCCGAAAATCGAGTTCGTTTTCGGAAAGCCAGATGCATCGGCCAATAGAGGTAGAGGGTCCTTTATGCGTCCAAATGGACGCACGGCGCTACTACGGAAAATCCGGCACGATCTGGCGCCGCACCAGCTTCAGGCTGCGGTCGGGCTGGAGTATGTAGGTTTCGTAAACGTGCTGGCCCTGCTGATCGTAGAAGTCGTTATGGACGACACTGCCGATCGGCGATTTCGTCAGCTTCGTGCGCGGCTGGCCGCCATAGGTGATGCTGCCGGGAATAGGCTCCAGCGCCGGCGCGTCAGCAGCCGAACAACCCGCCAGAAGAGCGGCGGCAAAAAGGGCCGGCAACTGAGCTTTCATCATCGTCTCCTCCAGCCGCAATCGCACAAAGCGGCTGCAAGACCATCAAGATCCAGGCGCCACCATACTCTCAACTTTGCTTCCAGCCAGCAGCGGCTGGCAACAAACGTCGTCTTCCGGCGTTAAGTCTGTATTAGCCAATGTCAGGAACGATCATGGTACTGCGCTTTCAAAGCTCGTTAGTCCACGAGGAAGCCTGCATGCAAGGCCACAACGCGGCTGCTACGCGCGCGTCCGTGGAAAGCGCCCTGCATGCCGCAGCCGACCTCGATGCGGCCGAAATTGTCGTCTCGACCCTCGGCTCCTACGTCATTCTCGAAGGTTTCGTGCGCAGGAAGGGCGATAGTGAGCGGGCACTGGCGATTGCCGAGGATATCGTCGGAAGCGGTTATGTGCATTGCCGCATGCTGCTCAGATAAATCACGTCTTCCCACAGGTATTCTCAAGGAACCAACTCCCCGTCTCGTGTGTTGAAATGCTGGATTTCAATGCTGGAGACAACAATGCAAACGCTGATACGCCTCTGGACCGCGGTCCTTCTTCTCGGATGCGGCGCCTTTGCCGGGTCCGCTTATGCTTCCCTTGAACCAGATACGAATTATTCGGTCTTGCCGAAGGACGAAATAGCGCTGAACGAATATACCAACGCCTCGCTCTGCGAGCCGTCTGCACCGCACTATCTGCCGTCCTTCATCCGCACGGCAGATGGCACAATCATCGGTGTTGGCTATATTCAAGTCGGTGACGAGAATACTTCTGACTGCTGATGGTATATTTGAAATTCCTGTCAGACGAGGCTCGTCTGTAGTCTCCCGTAGAGGGTGACGAGCCTCTAACCATCATCATGATGGCTGGCGTCGTTCTATTGATGAACGGATGAACGGCGCAATGCCTTTTGAGACAAAGCCCCGCACGAGCTCCATGCAGGGTTAAGTGAAAATTAAGCATTGCTCCGTTTCGGAACGGATCCGGCTTTTGCTGTCCGGTGTCGCCGCCGAAAGCTTAATGCACTTTAAGCTTTGCTTCCTCGGCCGCCGCCATGAACTCGGCGCGTGCTTCCTCGACGGTCTTGCGGCCATCAAGCGCGGCGCGGCAGGCGCTGCGTGCCTTCAGATATTTCAATCCGCGTGCGGCAGGCCAGAGCTCGGTAAGGCAGGCCAAGGCATCGAACGGTCCGTTAACCGTGCGTGCTCCCGCATCATCGAAACCTACCTTGATCGGACCATTCCATCGTTCAGTCGCCATCGATGCTCCTCCAGCATGTCTCGATAGAAACATTGAATGAAGCCTTCGAGTTCCCTCTGCGAAGACTCCAGAATGCTAATATTCTAACGAGATTTTCGCCGACAGCAATGGCGACCGATTGGGACGGTGCATAATGACTTCGGAGGAGAAACTGGTGCTGCCGAGTGGGATTGAACCACCGACCTCACCCTTACCAAGGGTGTGCTCTACCACTGAGCTACGGCAGCAGGACCAGACGCGTGAAGCGGAAACGCTCAATTCGCGTGAACGGGGCGGCTATTGCCACAGCTTCGGCAGGAGTGCAAGCCGCAAATTCCAACTTCTCTGGGAATAACGTCCCGCCCACTTTTGGATTGGCGCGAATTCGGTTAATTCTGGGGCATGAACGAAGAGACTGAAAAGGCCCGGCAGAGCCGGAAAGCGGCCATGGAAGCACAAGCGGCATTGCGCCGCGAGCGGGCGGCCGAAAAGCTGAGAGAAAATCTTTCGCGACGCAAACAGCAGGTGCGCGCTCGCCGATCCGGCGAGGCGGACGAGGCGAATGGGCTGCCCGCCGCGAAAATGCCCGCCGCAAAAATGGACGAATCGTAATGTTGCTTGCGCGACGAATTGAAGCGTCGGGGGATTTGCTCTAAACACCCCCACTTCTTGCCTGGCCCCCACAGGCAAAACTTTTGAGGAAAGGCGGGCCTCGCCCGTAAGTGCACATGGATCGTATCAGAATTGTCGGCGGTAATGAGCTTAACGGCATCATTCCGATTTCCGGAGCCAAGAATGCCGCGCTGCCGCTGATGATCGCCTCGCTGCTGACGAGCGATACGCTGACGCTGGAAAACGTTCCGCACCTTGCAGATGTCGAATTGCTGATGCGCATCCTTGGCAATCATGGCGTCGACGTTGCCGTCAACGGCCGCCGCGAGCGTCAGGAAGATTCCTATGCCCGCACGATCCATTTCACCTGCCGCACCATCGTCGATACGACCGCTCCCTACGAGCTGGTTTCGAAGATGCGCGCTTCCTTCTGGGTCATCGGACCGCTCCTGGCGCGCGAAGGCTATTGCCGCGTTTCGCTGCCGGGCGGCTGCGCCATCGGCACGCGCCCGGTCGATCTCTTCATCGAAGGCCTGACCGCGCTCGGCGCGACGATGGAAATCGACGGCGGCTATATCAACGCCCGTGCGCCGCAGGGTGGCCTCATCGGTACGCGCTATACCTTCCCCAAGGTTTCGGTCGGCGCAACGCATGTCATGATGATGGCGGCGACGCTTGCTCGCGGCACGACCGTGATCGGCAATGCTGCCCGCGAGCCCGAGGTGGTTGATCTCGCCAATTGCCTGAACGCCATGGGTGCGAAGGTCTCCGGCGCCGGCACCTCGACAATCACAATCGAGGGCGTCACCTCGCTGTCGGGCGCGCGCCATCGCGTTCTGCCCGATCGTATCGAGACCGGCACCTACGCCATGGCGGTCGCCATGGCCGGCGGCGATGTCGTGCTTGAAAACACCGATGTAGCCTTGCTCGATACGGCGCTGGAAACGCTGCGCCGCGCCGGCGCAGAAATCTCGGCGACCAACAACGGCATGCGCGTCAAGCGCAACGGCGCAGGCATCAGCCCGGTCGATATCGTCACCGATCCCTTCCCGGGCTTCCCGACCGACCTTCAGGCGCAGTTCATGGCGCTGATGACGCGCTCTTCCGGCATCTCGCATGTCACGGAGACCATCTTCGAAAACCGCTTCATGCATGTGCAGGAGCTTGCCCGTCTCGGCGCGAAGATCTCATTGTCTGGCCAGACGGCCAAGATCGAAGGTGTCCAGCGGCTGAAGGGCGCGCCTGTTATGGCGACCGATCTTCGCGCTTCCGTTTCCCTCGTCATCGCCGGCCTTGCCGCCGAAGGCGAGACGACGGTTTCCCGCGTCTACCATCTCGATCGCGGCTTTGAACGGCTCGAAGAAAAGCTGACCCGCTGCGGCGCCATCGTCGAACGCATCAGCGAGTAAGAAAGGGCGCATATGCGCCCTTTATCCCGGTTGCGTATTTGGTCCGAGCGCCTTATCTCCGTTGTCTGACAGATCGCCGCAGGCGCGGCGGCAAGGACATGGGATAGACGCTGGATGACGGACCTGAAGCTTGTTGCGCTCGATGTCGAAGACCTTGCGGTCATTTCTGCGCATATGCAGGACAGCGTCTTTAAGGTGGCCGACATCGACTGGTCGCCGCGCGACAAGCAGTTCGCGATCGCCACCAACCGTTTCGTCTGGGAAGAGGCGGCGCGCAAGCGCAAGGGCTTCGAACGCCGCCGCGCTGCTCTTGTTTTCAAGCGTGTGCTTTCCGTTCGCTCGATCGGCATCGACCGCGCGCGGCGTGATGACGTACTGTCGTTGCTCGCCCTGCGTTTCGAGCAGAGGGGCGAAGGACCGGAAGGCACGCTCGAACTTTCCCTGTCAGGCACGGCTTCCATCGTTCTCGATGTCGAATGCATAGAAGTGCAGCTTGCCGATGTCGGCGGCGCCTGGGAAACGGTTTCCAAGCCGCGCCACCCCGGCACCTGAGCGCAACAGTTTCGAGCAAAGAAGGAATTCCGGCCTTGGCAATCTGGCTCAATCAGGCATCCAACGGTTTCGAACAGCGCTTCGCGGCCTTTCTGACCACCAAACGGGAGGTCTCCGAAGACGTCAACGCGGTGGTACGCGCCATCATCGATGATGTGCGTAGCCGCGGCGACGTCGCTCTCGCCGAATATTCGAAGAAGTTCGATGGCATCGACTACGCCGTCGTGCCGATGCGCGTCAGCGAAAAAGAGATCGACAACGCCGTCGAGGTCGTCCCCTCGGAAGTGCTGGGCGCGCTGAAAGTCGCAGCCCTCCGCATCGAATCGCATCACCGTCGCCAGCTTCCGAAGGACGATATCTACGAGGACGATATGGGCGTCGGTCTCGGCTCGCGTTGGACGGCGATCGAAGCCGTTGGTCTTTATGTACCTGGTGGCACGGCGAGCTATCCGAGTTCGGTGCTGATGAATGCCGTCCCGGCGAAGGTCGCCGGTGTCGAGCGTATCGTTATCGCCGTGCCGGCAACGGGCGGTTCGGTCAATCCGGCGGTGCTGGCGGCGGCCAAGCTTGCGGGCGTCAGCGAGATCTACCGCGTCGGCGGCGCGCAGGCGATTGCCGCGCTTGCCTACGGTACCGCGACCATCGCGCCGGTTGCCAAGATCACCGGCCCCGGCAATGCCTATGTGGCCGCCGCCAAGCGCCATGTCTTTGGCACTGTCGGTATCGACATGATTGCCGGCCCTTCGGAAGTGCTTGTCATCGCCGACAGGGACAACAACCCGGACTGGATCGCCGCCGATCTCTTGGCGCAGGCCGAGCATGACGAGAGCTCGCAGGCGATCCTGATCACCGACGACGAGGAATTCGGCAAGTCGGTCGAAGCCGCCGTCGAACGCCAGTTGAAGATGCTGAACCGTGCGGAAATCGCGGCGGCCAGCTGGCGAGATTTCGGCGCGATCATTCTCGTGTCCGATCTGAAGGATGCAATTCCGCTCGCAAACCGTATCGCCGCCGAACATCTCGAACTCGCCGTCGTCAGTCCCGATTTCTTCGTGGACAGGATCCGCAATGCCGGCGCGATCTTCATCGGCGCACATACACCTGAAGTCATCGGCGATTATGTTGGCGGCTCCAACCATGTGTTGCCGACGGCGCGGTCCGCTCGCTTTTCATCCGGCCTTTCGGTTCTCGATTTCGTCAAGCGCACCTCGATCCTGCGGCTCGGGCCGCAGCAGCTTCGTGATCTCGGGCCGGCTGCGATTGCACTTGCCGTTTCCGAAGGCCTCGATGCACATGCGCGATCGGTTGCGATCCGCCTGAACCTCGAAAGGTGAGGGGATGGGCAGGGACAACTTTCGGCTCTGCGACGTTGTCCTTGACGATTCGATCGGCCGTTCGACGCCTGATGTCGAGCATGAACGGGCGGTGGCAATCTTCGATCTGATCGAGGAAAATTCCTTCGCGCCATCAGGCCATTCCGGCGGGCCTTATCGGCTCAATATCTCGCTGGTCGATTCCAAGCTGGTGTTTTCCATCACCACGGAAAAGGGTGAGGATGTTGCCACGCACATCCTGTCGCTGACACCGTTCCGGCGGATCGTGAAGGATTATTTCATGATCTGCGAGAGCTACTACGAGGCGATCCGTTCCGCCTCGCCGAGTCGCATCGAGGCGATCGACATGGGGCGGCGCGGTATTCATAACGAGGGCTCGCAGACCCTCAAGGACCGGCTCTCCGGCAAGATCGACGTCGATTTCGACACCGCCCGCCGCCTCTTCACGCTGGTCTGCGTGCTCTACTGGCGCGGATGACGGCGATGGAGCCGCACGTCGAAACCGAGGATGGGAAGCGGCCCGGCGCCATTCTCTTCATGTGCGGCCTGAATGTCATCCGCTCGCCGATGGCGGAAGTGATCGCCCGTAGTATTCTGCCGGCCAATACCTACATACGGTCTGCCGGTGTTCGCGCCGGCGAACGCGATCCGTTCGTCGATGTGGTGCTGGAGGAAATCGGCCTTTCGCTCGGCCGCCGCCAGCCGCAGACGCTGGAAGAGCTCGAAGACGATTATTTCGACCTTATCATCACGCTCTCGCCGCCGGCCCATCACGCCGCCCTCGAGCTGACGCGCTCCAGCGCCGTTGATGTCATCTACTGGCCGACCATGGATCCGACCGTTGCGGCCGGCACACGCGAGCAGATATTGGATAGCTATCGCGAGGTTCGTGATCACCTCGCCGGCCTTATCGAGAGCCGGCTACTCAAGAGAAATGGCATCGCCGCGCAATCGGCATGAAACAAAAGATAGAAAGCCCGATCTACGAGGTTCACAAATCCCCGTTGATTGTGTAGTTTCCGCGCAAATTTTGAGGCGCCGTGCGCCTTTTGCCCAACACACAGGAAGAAAACCCTTATATGCCGAAAGAAGAAGTCCTCGAATTCCCGGGTATCGTGACCGAACTTCTGCCGAATGCGACATTCCGCGTGAAGCTTGAAAACGAGCATGAGATCATTGCTCACACTGCTGGCCGCATGCGCAAGAACCGCATCCGTGTTCTCGCCGGCGACAAGGTGCTTGTGGAAATGACGCCCTACGACCTGACGAAGGGCCGCATCACCTACCGCTTCAAGTAAGCTTGGTCTGCCTAGCTCGATAAGCTTCCGCTCCCGCCTGCCGATGGTCGAGGTTCCATGGCGCTGAAATACAAGCTCATTCTGGCCTCGGGCTCGCCCCGCCGCGTCGATCTGCTCAATCAGGCCGGCATCGAGCCTTCGCGTCTGATGCCGATGGATATCGATGAGGCGCCGAAGAAGTCGGAGCATCCGCGCTCGCTCGCCCGTCGCCTATCGGGCGAAAAGGCGGAAGCTGCACTTGCGGCCATCAAGGGCGACATCACCTGGAAGGGCAGCTATATCCTGTCCGCCGATACGGTCGTCGCCGTCGGTCGCCGTATTCTGGGCAAGGCCGAATTCGCCGATGAGGCGTCGAACTCGCTGCACCTGCTCTCCGGGCGCAACCACGTGGTCTATACTGGCATCTGCCTGATCACGCCCGACCGAAAAGTGCGCCAGAAGATCGTCGAGACCAAGGTGCGTTTCAAGCGCCTGTCGAGTTTCGAGATCGAAAACTACATTGCCTCGGGCCAATGGCGGGGCAAGGCCGGCGCTTATGGCATCCAGGGGCTGGCAGGCACCTTCGTGCAGAAAATGGTGGGTTCCTACACCAATGTCGTGGGACTGCCGCTTTATGAGACCATTCTGCTTCTGACCGGCGAGGGCTTTGATGTCCACAGCCGTTGGCCCGAGGGCTGATCTCCTGCTAGAGCTCCGTGCGTCCATTTGGACGCACAAAGGACGCTCCACCTTTTGAATCTACGCATCGGGCTTTCCGAAAATCGGTCCGATTTTCGGGTCGATGCTGTAGGAGGAAACCATGTCTGATGAAATGAAGACTGGCGGCAAGGTCGAGCCGCTGCGCAAGACGCGTCCCTGTCCGGAATGCGGCAAACCGTCGAACCGCGAACACTWTCCCTTCTGCTCCAATCGTTGCCGCGAAGTAGATCTGTCGCGCTGGCTGACGGGTTCCTACGCCATTCCCGTGGCGGACGACGAGACGAAGGCGGATTATCCCGACGAGGAAAGCTAGATCAATTCAGCAAAAGTGTGCAGCGGTTTGCGTCCGGAATTGCGCAAAAACAATGAGGTAGAGCATTTCCCGGATTCGAAGAAAAACGGAAGTGCTCGACAGTTTTCCACCGCGAAGCCCTTATTTTTCCTCGCAAATCGCCAAAATCTCCGGGACCGTCAAAAAACTATCATTTGATGCTTGCCATGGACGAACAAGATGCTATAACCCCGCTCGCTTCCGGGGCGCACCAAGGCCCCGACATTCGAAAGCGGAATGTTTTTGTGAAGCAGGTTAGCCCAGGTAGCTCAGTTGGTAGAGCAGCGGATTGAAAATCCGCGTGTCACTGGTTCGATTCCGGTCCTGGGCACCATTAATTCCCGGAAAGCATTGATTTCCCGGTTTTATAGATTCTCTCATATGTTTTGTATCGACCTTTTGACGCTCGCTAGGGCTCTTTCTCACGATGTCGTGGAAAAACTCCGCCGACTCACCCGCGTCCTGCACAGTGATTCCAACTGGTTGGCGATCTGACTCGTTTGGGACGGCGCATGCTATGACTGATATATACAAGCCGCCATACGAATAGCGGGAGAGGTGGGCCAGTCGACATCAGGACTTCACGGGCCCAGACGGTGACGCCATCCTCTGACATCCAACTCGACACCACTACCTCGAACTGAACGACGTGGGATGGAACGGTGGCTTTGCCCTTGGGTGCGGCAGCTGATCATACCGTAACAAACGGGTGGGCGGGTATGGTGCGTGAGGCGTCTCAGCCGGCCGAGGAACACTACGAGAAGCTAGGAGTAGTACGCAAACCGTGCTCGCCCTAGGTTTTGCGGAACAGCATCGGTTTTGCCAGATAGTGAACGACACCTCGCCCCGAGAAGCTTTTTCTCGCGAGGTTTGTAAGGGCTTCATCGAAAGCGAAGCCGTGTTTTGCGAACTTCTCTATCCAATAGGAATTTGGCTGCTCGTTGACATGGTTAAGGCCGCCCTGCCCCACAACGGCCGCCGTTAAGAATATCGAGTTGCTGGCGCTGGCGAGCTTGGAGACAAAGACATCCGCGTGGCGCGGCTCAAGATGTTCAGCCACTTCGCAACATACTGCCAGATCCCAAGGCGAACCTGGAATGGTTGCTGCCGGAACTGTCAGATCGAAAGTCTCGAACGACAAACCCTTGCGAAGCAGATATTTTTTTGCTGCAGCAGAATAGTCTAACCCAAGAACTTTCACGCCTCTTTTATTCAGAGCCTCCATCAGGTGCCTGGGGCCGCAGCCTACGTCCACCACGCTTTTTGGATCTATCTCTTTTACGATCCACTCGCTTATTGCCCTTAACGCTGTTGGCTTCGTCCCTCTCAACTTCATCATAGTAAGACTTTGAATATATATCGCTGCCAAACGTCTTTGCCACGAGTGGCATGATCCAATTTTGTCCCTTGATCATCTGCCGCATTCCCGGTGGTGTTCGCCGTCTAATCGCGTCGTATATCGCAGCGCGCACATCAACCTCCGTACAAAGACCAGGTGAGATTCGGGGCAAAATTCCCTGTAGGCGAAACTCAACTCACAGACAGACGTGACGTGAGTTCTGTAACTGTTTCACATGTGCGTCGCTTTTGGAGCCTCGACTATTGGTGCGGGCATATCAGGCACTGGTTGCATTGCTCACTGTCCA
The DNA here is from genome assembly GCF_056405875.1 of Rhizobium sp. P1_E6. Lineage (NCBI taxonomy): Bacteria > Pseudomonadati > Pseudomonadota > Alphaproteobacteria > Hyphomicrobiales > Rhizobiaceae > Rhizobium > Rhizobium sp. P1_E6. Next base: position 87,635 of record NZ_JBFUBG010000006.1, read on the forward strand.
AATTGGTTTTCTACGACGTTTTAACTACGCATGTACTCGGAGTAACCGGCCCTGCCGCTCCGGCGTAAAAATAACGGCATCAGGGCTACGGCACGACGGTCGGCCAGTCCTTTTCTCATTTTTGTCTCTGGCCATCACATCCCGTTGAAAGTCCGGGTGTCGAGCTCGGATTCCGCTTCGGYAAACATCACCAGGCGGAACCTCCCGCCGCCATCGCCGTTTATGGCGAATGGCCCGTCAAACATTCTGGAAAGGTTATCTGAAGCTCTCGCTTGTCACCGCGTCGGTTTCGCTGACGCCGGCGACGACGGAGTCGAGCAAGGTGCGGTTTCATGTGCTGAACCGCGCAACGAAGAACCGTGTCGAAAGCCGCTATGTGGATAGCGTCACGCACAAGCCCGTCGCCGAGAAGGATCAGGTGAAGGGCTATCCGCGTGGCGAGGATGATTATGTCTTGCTTGAGGATGAAGAGATCGAGGAAGTGGGACTGGAAAGCACCCGTACCATCGATATTGACACCTTCGTGCCGCGCGGGTCGATCGATTGGATCTGGTACGACAAGCCGCATTTTTTAGCGCCGGAAGACAAGGTCGGTATAGAAGCTTTCTGTGTGATCCGCGAGGCGATGAAGGCCAGTGATGTCGTCGGCATCGCCCGGCTGGTACTGTACCGGCGAGAGCGCGCCGTTCTCCTGGAGCCGCAGGGCAACGGCATCATTCTCTGGACGCTGCGCTATGGCGACGAAGTGCGCGAACCGGCGGCAGAACTCGACATGAAGGCGAAGGTCGATGGCGAACTGATGGCTTTGATGAAGCGACTGGTGAAGGAGGAGACGAAGGAGTGGAGCCCTTCGATGGTGCAGGACCCTATCCAGAAACGGCTGAAAACGCTGATCCGCGGCAAGGAGAAAAGCTTCAAAAAGGCAGCCCCGGCCCGCAAGCCTGCGCCCGTCAAATCCACCGGCAATGTCATCAACATCATGGATGCATTGAAGAAGAGTCTGGCCGCGGAAGGTGGGCGCGGCAAGTCGCGGTAGTCTCCCGCAGAAATCCCTTCTCACTCGTCCCCAGCGGGTACCTTTGGCTGTTCGGCGCTCCTCAAGCGCCGAGCGCCACAAACTATGTGATGGGGAGGGTTTACAGCGAAGCTCTATCGCTTCCGCGTCTGCAACGGTTTGGCCGCGGCGAAGAATCCATCCCACGGATCCTTTGGAAGCGCATCGAGCCGCGCCGGCGTATTGTCGACGGTGAAATAGGCAGGGCCGATCTCGGCTGTCAGCTCGCTCCATTCCAGCGGCATGGAGACCGCAGCACCCGGGCGCGCTCGGGCGGAATAGGCGGCCACCGCGGTATTGCCGCGCCCGTTCCTGAGGTAGTCGATGAAGATCTTGCCGTTGCGCTTTGCCTTGGTGGCGGTTGCAAGGTAGCGGTCGGGATCATCCTTCGACATGCTGTCCGCAAGCCATTTGGCAAAACCCTTCACCTGGTCCCAGCCGGCCTTCGGCTCCAGCGGCGTCACCACATGCAGGCCCTTGCCACCCGATGTCTTGACGAAGGCCGCAAGACCTTCGTCCTCGAGGCGCTCCTTCAACTCGTAAGCCGCCGCTATCACATTCTCCCATGGCACATCCTCACCTGGATCAAGGTCCATGGTGATCATGTCGGGTTTTTCCCAATTGTCGGTTGTCGTACCCCATGGATGGATTTCCAGCACGGCGGATTGCACCAGGGCCACGACGCCGTCGAAATCGGTGACGCGCAGCAGCTTCTCTCCCCCCTTGTCCTTGGGGTCGGTGATCTCGTCGATATGTTCGTTCATGCCTTTCCATGCATGTTTCTGAAAGAAACGCTGATGGCCGGAAATGCCGTCGGGCAGGCGCAGCAGGGCAAGCGGCCGGTTGACGACATAGGGCGCCATGAAGCGCCAGACCTGAGCATAATAATTGGCGAGACCTTCCTTGGTGACGCCCTCGTCCGGCCAGTAGATGCGATCGGGATGGGTCAGCGTCACGGCTGATTTCGGCAGGTTTTTCGCGGTCGTCTTTTCCATCTCGCGCACAACGTCCTTTGCCGGCTTGTCCTCCCGCAGTCCGCGGAAGGCCGCGTGGCGCAGGTTACCATCCGCCGACCATGCGCGGAACTCCACTTCGGCCACGAGTTGCGGCTTGACGTAATGCAGGCCGCGCCGCTCTTCGGCGCTCAGCTTGTCGTCGAAGGAATTCTGCTTCAGCTCGATCGCCGACAGGCGTTCGTAAAGCAGCTGCGCCGTCGCAACCGTATAGCCGGTGCCGACGCGGCCGACATGCTTCAGCGCGCCGTCTTCGTAATAACCCATGGCAAGCGAGCCGATGGCATTCTTCATGGCGGTCGAGGGCATATAGCCACCGATGACGAATTCCTGCCGCTGCGAGCATTTTGACTTGATCCATTCACCCTTGCGGCCTGAGACGTAGTGGCTGTCGCGCTGCTTGGAGACGACGCCTTCGAGACTGAGCCGGCAGGCATGGTTCAAAACCAAACCACCGTTCTCGTTGAAGTGCGCGCTGTAGCGCAGTTTGCCGCTATTTTCGGGAATGAGCTTCTCAAGCAGATGTTTGCGCTCGAGAAGGCCTACGTCGAGCAGGCTGTATCCATCGAGATAGAGGAGGTCGAAAGCATAGAAGACGAAGCGGTCGTAGCGGCCTTCACTGAGATCGTGTTGCAGGGCGGAGAAATCTGATGCGCCGGTATCGCGCTCCACCACCAGTTCACCATCGATGACGGCCGTTTCAGTCGGCAAGGAAGCGAAGGCATCGACAATGTTCCGGCCGAATTTTTCCGTCCAGTCGAGACCGCCGCGTGTAAGCATCGTTACCCGCCCATCCTCGATCTTCACCTGCAGCCGGTAACCGTCGAACTTGATCTCGTGGATCCAGCGTTCACCGGCCGGTGGCTTGGGCTTCAGCTTGGCGAGCGCCGGCTCGATGAAGTCGGGCATATCAGCTTTTTTCGCGCCCTTCGGCCAATCCTGCTCTTTCGGGGCAGGAGACTTTGCCTTCCTCACCGGAGTCCCGGCTTTTGCGGCAACGGCCTTGCCGCCTTCTGGTCTGGAGTGCCAGGTGGCATCAGGATTTTCCGCCACCTCTTCGAGTTGCCGACCGGTCTTGGCGGATTCGGGACGCTCCTCGAGGATATCGGCCTCGCCCTCATTGCGGGCTTCCTCGTCCTCACCCTTGATGAGCAGCCAATTTTCGCGTTTTTCGCCGGCCTTGCCATGCATGCGCACGAGATGCCAGCGCCCTTTCAGCTTCTCGCCGTCGAGTTCGAATTCCAAGTGGCCTTTCTTGTAGGCTTTGCGCGGATCGCCTGTTGGAGTCCAGACGCCGCGATCCCAGACGATGACCGTGCCGCCGCCATACTGGCCTTTTGGAATGATGCCTTCGAAATCGCCGTAGGTGAGGGGATGATCCTCGACATGCACTGCAAGCCGCTTGTCCTCGGGGTTGAGGCTCGGACCCTTGGTGACGGCCCAGCTTTTCAGCACGCCATCCATCTCAAGACGGAAATCATAATGCAGGCGCGTGGCGTCGTGCTTCTGGATGACGAAACTGTTGCCTGTCGCCCGGCCTTTCCGGCCGCGCGGCTCCGATGTGATCTTGAAGTCGCGTTTGGCCTGATAGGTTTCGAGAGCCATGGTCAGCCGGCCTTTCTGCTGCTTCTATCGGAGGTCTTGCGTGCGGCAGGCTTCTTCGCCGGCGCCTTGCCGCCCATCTTCGCACTTTGGCGCAGCGCCTCCCTGAGATCGACCACCTTGCGCTCCGGCTCGCGCTTGCGCTTCGGCGGCGCGCGACCTTCAATCTTGGCTTTCACCAGTTCGACGAGCGCGGATTCGTAGCGGTCGTGATACTCGCTCGGGTCGAAACTGCCTTGTTTGGTGCCGATGATATGGCCGGCAAGTTCCAGCATTTCCTTGTCGAACTTGATATCGGGAATGTCTTTGAAAATGGAGCTTGCAGAGCGCACCTCATAGTCGAAGTTCAGCATGGTCGCGATGATGTGGTCGTCATGGGCACGGATGAGCAGCGTCCGGTTGCGGCGGAAGAGCACGGCTTCGGCAAGGGCTGCCACCTTGCCGTCAAGCATGCCCTTGGCAATCAATGCGAGGGCTTCCGCATCATGCTCGTCGACTGGCGCCAGATAGTAGGGGCGGTCGAAATAGAGCTTGTCGATCCCATCGCAGGGAATGAAACCTTGCACATTCAGCACCTTGTCGCTTTCGGGCATGATCTCGGCAATCTCGTCGCCTTCGATGACGATGTAGTCGCCGCTCTCCATCCTGTAGCCCTTGACCTGGTCGTCGCGCTCCACCGGTTTGCCCGTTTCGCTATCGACGAACTGCCGCTCGACGCGATGGCCAGTCCTGCGGTTGACGATGTTGAAAGAGACACGGTCGGAAGAAGAAACAGCCGTATAAAGGCCAACGGCGCAAGCGAGGTCGCCGACCTTCAGATGGCCCTTCCAGCTCGCGCGTCCCGCCATCGCGTCCTCCGTTCAGAGCCTGCTGTTGCTTTTGTCGGTTTCGATTGGCTGGAATTTCCAGCCGCTTCCATCCGGCGCCGGATAGGCGAGCAGCGCATCGCCGTCGCCGATTTTCTGGCGCGCGGCTACGTCTCGCGCGCGATCCATCGCCTGTTCTGCAGTGGCATAGGGTTCAGACAATGTATCACCGAGCTTGTAGGCCCAGCCATTGTCGTGAGGGACGATCTGATAGGTGATGTCGGCCATGTGCTTTCCTCCTTGTCAGCCGTTGCCACGCGAGCGACTGCGCCGCTCGTCAAGCGCGATGATCTTTTCAACAGATGCGATATCCTCGCTTGTGACGACCGGAACCGGATCGGCGGCGATCGCCTCCAGGACTTCCCTGGACACAGCGCCATTGCGTATTGCCCATTCCAGCGTCTCGCGGGTTTCCCGTTCGGCCTTGAGCTGGGCATAGAGCGCTACGATCAGTCGGTCGCGCGCATCCATGCTGCTGTGTTTGCGGTCGATCTTGCGGATGCCAGGCATGGGAAAATCCTGCCTCTTCATGAGGTTGTTCACGGGAAAAAACCGCTGACAGGTGGAAAGGTTCCGCTGAACGGCGCATTGAAAATCAAAATCGCCGCATTGCGGGTTTGCGGCTAAGACACTATTTGAAAGCTCTATTCGACAGAGGATTTCAAAATGGCCGATCTCAAGGCGCGTCCCCGTCCCACAGGTGCAAGCGCCGTTCTCGGCCGAACCGGTTTCCCGCATGTCACGTCGGTCACCGGCGGCGAGATCGATATCGTTACCAGCCCGTCGCAGCCGGGCTTCAATCCACTCGATCTGCTCTATTCCTCGCTTTCGGCATGTCTCGTGCTGAGCGCCCGCATGGCGGCAAGCCAGCTCGGCATCCTCGACAAGATCACCGAGATCACCGCTGATGTGACCGGCGAGAAGGCGGCGGAAGGGCTGTCGCGCGTCGCGAAGTTCAACATCGCCTTCTCCATCAAAGGCGATATCGACGAGGAAACGCGCCGCAAGATCGCCCACATGGCCGAAGACGAGATTTGCACGGTCAGCAACACCATCAGGGGCACTCCGGAATTCGCAACCACGATCTCCGGCTGATCGGGTCACCGCAGGTTTCGGCATAAAAATCATAGACTATAGGACCGGAGCATTGCGTGGTCTTCGCCCTCAACTTATGCTCCGGCATCGATTGAAATGATGCCGGCTGAGATGCAGTTCCAGACACAAGCTTCGACCGAACAGAAATCCCGGCGGCCGCTCGTCGCCATCATCGGCGGCGGCGTTTCCGGGGCGGGTGTCGCCTACCATCTGCTGAAGCTGACTGGCGACGATGCAGCCGATATCGTGGTCTTCGAGCCGCGTCCCATGCTGGGCCGTGGCCTTGCCTATGACACTGCCGATCCGGCGCACCGCATCAATGTGCCGGCCGCCAAGATGAGCCTGCAGCCGGATGATCTGGAAGAGTTCCAGCGCTGGATCGAGGCGAACAATGCCGTGCGCGACGATCCCGAAGCCGCGCGCGAGAACGGCCAGCTTTTCCCGCGCCGGCGCGTATTCGGCGATTACGTTGGCTCGCTCCTCCAGCCTTTCCTGAAGTCTGGCGCCATCAGCCATCGCCGGGCGACCGTGACCGGCATCCACCGCCGGGGTAGTGGCTGGGCGATCCTCGATGACAAGGGCGGGCTGACGGAGGCCGATATCGTCGCCATCGCCACCAGCCATCCGCCGCCGGTGGCGCCGGGCAGGCTCGCGGCTATTCTTGGGGAACACCCGCGCTTCGTTGCCGACACCACCCAATCGGGTGCGCTCGAAGTCGTGCGGCCGCATGACAGGGTTCTCGTCATCGGCAACGGGCTGACCGCGGCAGACGTGATTGCCTCCCTTGCGCGAAACGGCCACGACGGCTTCGTTACCGCAATCTCCCGCCGCGGCCTTCGTTCGCGCGGCCATGCCGCAGTTCCGCAGGAGGCTTTCGGTGATTTCATCTCCGAGCCGGCATTGTCAGCCGTCGCGTTGCTGCGTCTTATCCGGCAGACGATCCGCCAGGCGACCGAGCGTGGCCAGAGCTGGCATGCCGTGATCGATCAGGTGCGTGGCCAGGGTCACGATCTCTGGCGCAGTTTACCGGTTGCCGAGCGGCGGCGGATCGTCCGGCATCTGCGGCCTTACTGGGATGTTCACCGCTTCCGCATCGCGCCGCAGGTGGAGGCGGTGCTCGACGCCGCAATCGAAGCCGGCAGGCTGGAAATCCTCGCGGCATCCATCGCCGATGCGAAGGTAGAGGGCGAGGCGATCCACGTCACCCTCCAGCCGCGGCATGCACGCGGAAAATTGGAACGAATGTTCGATGCTGTCATCGTCACGACCGGTCCGGCACATGGCGGCATTTTGCAGACGCAGCCCTGGCTCAGCGAACTCGCGCGGGAGGGCTATCTCGCGCTTGATCCGACCGGCCTCGGGCTTGCCTGCAGTGAGCGCTCCGAGGCTCTGGGACCAGAGGGCAGGGTGGTCTCATCGCTGCTTATTTCAGGCCCGCTTGCACGCGGCACGTTCGGGGAGCTGATGGGATTGCCGCAGATAACGGAACATACAGTTTTCGTTGCCCGCGAGATCGCCGAGAAGCTGAAAGCCGCAGCCGCGAGATAGTTCGTGGCTCTGTTCCCTATCGATCTGTCGTTCTGTGACTGTCATCCCTGTGCGACTTCTGCTAGTCCGCGACGACAGGCGCGGCTTACTCAACAAAGCCGCACAGAGAGCATCGAGATCATGTCGCAGGCCGCTTCCCCCGTTTCCGAAAATCCATCCACCAGCCGTCTTCCGCTGATCGCCCTCATTCTTGGCGGCGCTGCGATCGGCGGATCGCCGATCTTCGTACGGCTTTCCGAAGTCGGGCCGATGGCGACGGCCTTCTGGCGTGTGGCGCTGGCGCTGATCCCGATCTTCATCTTTTCGCTTCTGCGCAAGGATACCGGCCCCAAGCCGAAGAGCCTTGCCGATTACGGCTTGCTGATCCTGCCGGGCGCCGTGCTGGCGTTGGATCTCTCGGCCTGGCATCTGTCGATCACCATGACCTCGGTCGCCAATGCGACATTGCTCGCAAACCTTGCGCCGGTTTTCGTGACCGCCATCGGTTTCCTGTTCTTCGGCGCGAAGGTTACCCGCGTCTTCGTGCTCGGCCTCGTGCTGGCATTGGCCGGCGTGGTCGTGCTGAAGGGCGGGCCTGCCGCCTTCGGCAATGGTGACCTGCGCGGTGATGGCGTCGCCATGATCGCCGCCTTCTTCTACGCCTGCTATATCCTGGCGATCGGCGCGCTTCGCAGCCGTTTCGATACGATCCGTATCATGCTGTGGAGCACAGCCTCTGCAGCAGTCGGCATCTTCCCGCTCGCCTTCTTCTTCGAAGGCCAGATGCTGCCGGCCAGCCTTTATGGCTGGTCGATCGTCTTCGGCCTTGCCTTCATCAGCCATGCAGGCGGGCAAGTGGCGATCGCCTACGCGCTTGCCTATCTGCCGGCCGCCTTCTCCTCGCTGACGCTGCTTCTCCAGCCGGTTGTGGCGGCCATTCTCGCCTGGGCTCTGCTCAACGAGTCGATCACAGCAATGCAGGCCTTGGGCGGCCTGATCGTTCTGGCGGGCATCATGGTCGCAAGGCGCGGCTAATCCCGCTTAAAGGAAGCTTGACCATTGGCTGCTAGACCTGTCCCGGAGTTCGGACAGGATCGGCCATGGCGAACCTTGATCAGGTATTTTCAGCTGAAGTTCACGATATGGAAAAGCCGCAGGAAGTCGCTATGCGCCAGGCTTCGACCGCGCCATTGGTGGCCTTCATGGCCCTTGTCGCCATCCTTGTTGCCCTCTTCAAGTTTCCGCCGCTGCTCGATTATGCGAACCACTATGCCCGCATGTGGCTGCTTGCCGGCGGGATAAAGGAAGCACCATTCCCCGAAATCTACGCGATCGAGTGGAACCGCACCTTCACCAATGTCGGCATCGATCTGCTCGCGCGCTTCATCGGTCCTTTCATCGGTGTCTCGCTGCTCGCCCGCATCCTGCTGTTTCTGGCGATCGTCCTGCCGCCGCTCGGCGCCATCACGTTGCATCGACGCCTGTTCGGCGGCAGCTACTACTGGCAGATCGGAATGCTGTATCTCGCCTGGTGCGCCACGCTGATCGGCGGTTTTATCAATTTCCAGATCGGCCTTGGCCTCGCATTGCTGTTTGCAACGCTGGATCACCGCCTGCAATCCGGTTCCGCGGTCAGGCTCTTCCTGTGGCGGGTGGTAGTCTCGCTGCTGCTCACCGTCGTTCATATATTTTCCGTGGGCTTCTTTCTGGCGATCGTCTGTGGACTGGAATTTTCCTGGCGCTTCGATGTCCTCAAATCGCGTTCGGCGGTCCTGCGCCTTGCCGGCAGGCTCGTGGCGGCAATGATTGCCTGCCTGCTGCCTCCGGCCGCCCTGTCGCTGACCGCTGCCGATCTTCCCGGTAGCCAGGTTGGCGACATCCTGGCGGTCTGGAACGACAGCCCGATGCTGCTGATCTCTAATCTGCTCTCGGCTATTTGGACCTATGCTGCGTTTGTCGACGCGATTTTCCTTGTGCCGATCCTGCTGGTCTGCAGCAGGGCGCTTGCCGCGAAAAATCTGCGCATCCACGCTGGCCTGGTCGTCACTGCGGCAGGGCTGCTCGCCCTGTCCATCCTCTCGCCGCGGCATGCCCTCGGCACGGGATGGATAAGCTGGCGCTTTCCCATCATGGCCGCCCTTGTCGGCATGATTATGATCTGTCCCTTTCAAAAGGTCAGCCGGCGACAGGCCGTGATCCTGTTCCTTGTCCTGAATATCGTCGTCTTCGGCCGGACCATGTGGATCGGTTTCAACTGGTGGCGGGGGCAGGCCGATGTTGCGAGCGTCGAGAAGGTACTGGAAGCCGTTCCCGCCGGTGCCGCGATTCTGCCGCTGCAGCACGATCCGGCCTTTGCCGAGATGAAACTCGATCCGCGGCATTTTGCATTCAGCGAGGATACGTTCCGGCACCTGCCGACGATGGCCGTCCCGCTGGCGCATGCCTTTGTCCCGACCCTCTTCAGCGCGCAGGGCAAGCAACCGCTCGCCGTGCTTCCCGCCTGGTCGGAGAAATCGGTGCCGGAAGGAAATCTCTTTTCGACCGGTGTGCTGTCCTGTCCCGGCCTGATGGCGCAGGCCGCCAGCTTCACGCCCTATCTTGTCGATTGGCGCAGCAAGTTCGATTTCATCCTGGTCGTCAACGCCGACATGGTCGATCAGAATGTCGGCGACACGATGCCGGAAGGCATCGATCTTGTAAAAAACGCAGGCTTTGCAAGACTCTATGCCATCGATCGGAATGCAACAACGCTGCCGGATGCCGTCCCGCCGTCATGCCCTGATAGCTTCCACTGGTAGATTATTGGGTTGCCTGTAGTTTATTTTCCTGTAGCAGCCATTTCTGAATGATCGGCACGTCGGCGTCGCCGAGGTCATGGCCTCCGGAAATGACGCCGGAATCGACGGTCGCACCTGATGATTTCAGCCGCCCTTCCAGCTCGCTCGCATATTTGCCGTAGGCATCCGTCTTGCCGCTGATGACAAGCAGGTCCGTGCCCTTCAGGTCTGCATGCGGATAGGCGGTGAGTACCGGCATGGAGCGTAGCAGCACGGCCTTGTGCACCAGGTTCGGGTGCAGGTAGAGCAGCGAATTCAAAAGGTTCGCACCGTTGGAATAGCCGACATAGACGACCTTCTTCGGATCGAGGCCATAGGATTTGACCGCGCCTTCGATGAAGGCAGCGAACGCTTCGGCTTCGTTCTTGATGTCGTCCTGGTCGAAGGAGAAGGGTGTGATGCGCTTGTACCAGCGCGGGAAGCCTTCCTCGGTCGCGCGCCCACGCACGCCGAGAAGGGTGGCGCGTGGTGCGACCTTGTGCAGCAGCGGCATCAGCGTCGTCTCGTTGCCGCCGGAGCCGTGCAGCAGTACGAAGACGCTGCCGTCCGGATCGGGCGGTGTATAGAAACGATGGACAAAGGGCAGATCGCGATAATTGATGCGCGGCTGGCCCGGCATGGAAAACTGCGGGAGCATGACTTTCAGGTCGGTCAGATTGGTGATCGAATCCTTCGGCGGGATGAAGAGCTTGGTTCCAAGTGTGGCTTTCGGCTCATCCACCAGCATGCCCGGCTTGTTGGTGGCGAGCTCTATAAGTGTGCCGCCGGGCTCGCGGGCATAGAGTGAGCGGAAGTATTTGCGATCGTGCAGGTTGGTCGCCGAGGCGTCTTCCTTTTCGAGCGCCTTGTGAACGGCCAGCACGGCTGCGTCGTCATCTGCGCGGAAGGCCACATGATCGACTGTGCCGGTACCCGCTGCGCCGGACCAGAAGCCACGCGCATCGCGCACGTCGATGATGTCTCCCGATTGCGAAACGAGGCGGTCGATCGTGCCGCGATTTGCCTGGAAGCGGTAGCCGAAATGGCTTTCGATGAAATGGCGGCTCTCCGCCGGCTTTTCGGTCAGCATGGTTGCACCGCGCACGCGCTGTACGGAATGCTCGACCGGCACATCGCCGCCATCCCAGGCGGCCGGCGATTTCAGATCCCTGGCGCCGGCAAGCTTGACGATGACATTATCCGGGTCCTTCAACCGCAGCACCGGTTCGCCGAATTCATCCGCGGGGCCTTCCGAGCGGAGGCCGAAGCGCATGGCACGCGTCAGCCAGTAGCCGATGCTGGTCGGATCGATCGCCAGCGACATTTCGTTGATCTGGCCATAGCCGGCGCGGCCGGGTGCTCCGTCTTCCCAGACGAGGAAGGTGACGAGTGAGCCCGGAGTGCCCTCCGCATCGCCATAGAAGAGATGAAGCTGCGTCGCATCCTCGAAGCCGGCGGTCTGCTTGACCAGCCGCATGCCGAGGAATCCGGCGTAGAAATCCACATTCGCCTGCACCTTGCGGGTGATTAGCGTGATATGGTGTATGCCTGAAGCCATAGATGAAAGCCCGAATTGAAAAGGCGAGGCTAGGAGCGTGAGTATGAGGGTCGTTGCTAGCATCATACCGTTGCCAATGGCCTTTTCTCTAATTTTGTTCCGCAAAAAGCACAAGTGCGTCACCACGCGGCAAGAGTTCCAGCGTGTCGACCTCCTCCAAAGCTTCTTCGAGTTGTTGCAGCGTCGGCGGCTTGACCATATAGGCGAGCGCGCCGAGGTCTCTTGCCCGTTGTATGTCGCTTTCGTCGCTTGACGTGCTGAGCACACAGACCGGAATTCGGCTCAGCCGCTGATCGGCCGAGAGCGCGTTCAGCACTTCGAAACCATCCATGATCGGCATGTTGATGTCGAGCAGCATCAGGTCGATCTGCGGCTGGTCGGGAATGCCGGCACGCTGCTCCAGAAGTTGCATTGCCTCGCGGCCGTTGGTGGCCACATGCAGGTTGAAGCTCACCTTCTCGCGCCGCATCAGCTTGATCTTCAGAAGCTGGATATCGGCCGGGCTGTCTTCCACCAGCAGCACTTCGGCGAGCCGGCCGCTGCTTTCGTTCGTATGGTCGGCTGCTTTTGCCGTCTGCGGCTGTCCGCTGGCGACCGGCTGTTCGCCTGAGATCTCCGCGAGCGGCACTTCGAGCAGGAAGGTCGCGCCCCTGCCGGTCTTCGCCTCGCACCAGATCGAGCCGCTATGCAGCTGCACGATGCGCCGGCAGATCGCAAGCCCAAGCCCCGTGCCTTCGATGCCGCGGCCGACGAGGCGCTTGAAGGGTTGGAAAATCAGCTCACGGTGATCAGGGGCGATGCCCGGCCCGTTGTCGCCGACCGTCAGGCGGCATATGCCCTTGTCTGCCATGGCCGAAATGCGCACTTCCGGAACGGTATCCTCACAATAGCGAATCGCATTGGACACGAGATTCTGCAAAAGCTGGATCAGCAGCGTCGCGTCGCCCATCACCTCAGGCAATGCACCACGAACGACGACTGCCTGTCGGCTCTCGATCTGCTGATGCAGATTGTGCTCCACCTGGTCGAGTACGGCCGACAGCGAAACCGGCTTGAGCTCAAGCCCGCTCGAAACCTCCAGCCTCGTGAAGCCCGACACCTTGACGATCAAGTCTTCCATATGGTCGGCGGCGCTCAGGATATAGTCGAGAAGCTCGCGGTCTTCGGCCGGCAGTTCGGCCGAACCGTGAAGGATGCGGCTGAAGGATTTGATCGTCCGCAGCGGCTCCTTGAGATCATGCGCCATGGCGCGGGTGAATATCTCCAGCGATTGCCGTTTCTGCTCCAGCTTCGCCTCCAGCGCACCATGCATGAGCGCGTTCTGGATGCAGCGATGCAGGGTCTCGGGCGACAGCGCATCCTTGGTGAGATAATCACGCGCGCCGCCCTTCATGACCTCGACGGCAACGGTCTCGCTGCCTTGGCCGGTCAGCATCACGACATTGGCGGCAGCATCGTGGGCGAGGATTTCCGAGAGCACGCCGAGGCCGTCACGGCCGGGAAGCGAATAGTCGAGCAATATGCACTGAGGGCGCCTCTGGCTGTTGAGGGCAATACCCTCCTCACCGCTCTCGGCCTCGATGACCGTATAGTTCGTGCCGGGGACACGCGCCAGCATGCGGCGATAGACTTCCCGGTCGTCTATGTTGTCGTCGATGATGAGAACGCTGCAGTCTTCCGCCAAACTTCAGCCCTCTAAAGGCAGGATTGCGATTTCGAACCAGTATTCCTTGAGCCGCTGGATGGCGGCGAACAGCCCGTCGAGATCGACGGGCTTCTGTACATAGGTATTGGCGCCGAGCGCATAGCAACCCTCGATGTCGCGTTCGTCGTCCGATGTCGTAAGGATCACGACAGGGATCTTGCGCCAATGTGCGTTGGACTTGATTGCCTCCAGCGTCTTGCGCCCGTCGAGGCCCGGCATGTTGAGGTCTAGCAGGATGAGGCCAGGCTTCGGTGCCATCGTGGCGAGCACATCGAGCGCTTCCTGCCCGGAGGCAGCCCAGCGGATCGGATTGCGCAGATTGGTACGCTTGAAGGCGCGCATCGTCGCTTCGAAATCGTCCTCGCTGTCCTCGACGATGAGGATCGGTTGCATGTCACGCTGCTGCATTCTGGTCCTCGCGCTTCCTTCCCAAGGTAAAATAAAACGTCGTGCCGATGCCGACTTCTGACTCCAGCCATACCTCACCATTGTGACGCCCGATGATCTTGCGCACAAAGGTGAGCCCTGCGCCGGTGCCATCCTCGGAATCTTGCGATTTTTCAAGCCGTTTGAAAATGCGGAAAATATCCTCGTGGAATTCTTGGGGTATGCCCTTGCCGTTGTCCTTCACGTAAAAGACATGGCGGGCCAGCGTCCCGTCCTTGCCGACATAGCGTTCCAGGTAGCCGACGCTGACGAGAGGCACGGGCTTGTCGTTATATTTGATGGCATTGGTGACGAGGTTGCGGAACACCTCGGTCAGGCGCGGTGCATCGCAGACGACCTCCGGCAGTACGCCGTCGATGACGACCTTCGCATGCCGCTCTTCCAGAAATAGCTCCATGGTGGCAACAACGTCGCGGACGATCGAACCGATGTCGGTGCGCTTGACGGCGAGCTGCTGGCGACCGATTCGCGAAAAATAGAGGAGATCGTTGACGAGCTTTTCCATGCGCTGGCTAAGGCGAACCAGCCGGTTGAGCCGGCGCACGCCGTCTTCGTCGAGCTTGTCTTCATAATCTTCCAGCAGGAAACGCGAATGATTGTGCAGGCCGCGCAGCGGTTCCTTGAGATCGTGCGAGGCGATATAGGCGAACTCGTCGAGATCGTGGTTGGAGCGCTCGAGATCGGCCGTATATTCCTCGAGTTGGGAAAGCGTCGTCTTCATCCGCTCTTCCTGGCGCACGCGCTCGCTGATATCGCGCACGACGCCGACGAAGGTCTTGCTCGAGCCGGTGATGACAACGCTGACCGAGAGGTCGATCGGGAAGACCACGCCGTTCTTGCGCCGGCCGGAGACCATGCGCGTCGTGCCGATGATGCGTTCCTCGCCGGTGCGCCGGTAATTGCCGAGATAGGCGTCATGTTCGGAATGGTAGGGTTCCGGCATCAGTATCTTGATGTTGTTGCCGGTCGCTTCCTTTGGTGTGTAGCCGAACATGGTCTCGGCGGCCGGATTGAAGCTCATGATCCGCCCCACCTCGTCGATGGCGATCACGGCGTCAGGCGTATTGCGGACCAGCGCGCTGAAGCGGATGCGCTCGGTTTCCAGATGCTGGCTGTTACGCATGAAATAGAAGACGAAAATGGCAACCAGCCAGAGCGTCGCTGCCGTGATCGAGCGGTTGGCGGCTTCCCGCCAGTATTCGTTCTCAGCATGGGTGACGGCGAAAAAGCCGAGCAGGATCAGGACTGTACAGACGAAAGCGAAGAAGATCGGCGCGTTACGATTGCCGAACCAGAGCGCTGTCAGCACGAGTGGGACATAGAGAATACCGTTTGCCACGCCGAGCGGTGTATAGAGATCGACGATGATGCCGGTAAAACAGATCGTTGCCGGTATCCAGAGGGGGATCTGTGCCCTGTTGGTTGGCAACATCCACCAGGATCTGGCGAGAAGCCCGCCGCCGAAAGCCACCAGGCCGATGGCCGTAGGCAGGGCCATGGCGGCATAGGGACCCCAGCGATATCCCTGTTCGGCATCGGTGATGTATCCGGCAAGCGCGATCATGCCGAGCGTGATCGCGATATAGCTGGTGAGTTCCTGTACGAGCTGACCGCGCGGCTGCCTCCCATAGAGGGCAAAAAGAATGGAAAGATTTGATATCAGGAAGATCAGTGCCGTATTCGGCCCCATGCCGCCGCCGATCTGCTCGGCAAAGGTTGGAGAAATGAAAAACTGCGTCAGGAACACATCGACATTATGTATCGTGCGGCCGAGCGTGATGATCTCCATCAGGCGGATCGCGGAAAGCAGGGTGGCAAGGCTGCAAGTCATGACAGGCACTATTTGGTAGCGCCTGCCTGTCTCCATCGACGTGGCCAGTCCGATACCCGACAGCACGAAACAGATGGCGGTATTGAATGCCATGGACGGAAAGCCAGGCACGATCGAGATGATCACCCCGACTTCGAGCAGCCACCCGGTCAGCGCCGTCAGGCCGAGCAAGACCAGCAGGCAGCCGACGACGAGC
Organism: Rhizobium sp. P1_E6; assembly: GCF_056405875.1. Taxonomy (NCBI): domain Bacteria; kingdom Pseudomonadati; phylum Pseudomonadota; class Alphaproteobacteria; order Hyphomicrobiales; family Rhizobiaceae; genus Rhizobium; species Rhizobium sp. P1_E6. The sequence continues at coordinate 103,345 of NZ_JBFUBG010000006.1, forward strand.
GCGACCGCGCGATAGCGTACGCTTTCCGTCCCGTTCCGTCCCGCTACAGCGGCATCCCGCACCTGCAACACCTCTTCGCCATGTCCTTGTTTGCGAGCCATCTTTTCCGAAATCGCCGAATACTCAATAGGCAGATTGTTGCGCAAAACATGCTTTTTCGACAGCAAATCCGTGAAGGTTGATATCGAATTTTAGTGAAGTGGCGTTACTGTCCCAGTGAAGGACAGTGCAGGACATCAGAAACAATATCCGGATTGTGGCGCCAGATGCCGACCTTGTTTTACATCGATGATAGCCGGGATGACCTCTTCTATCTCGACTATATCCGAAAGAAACAGCAGGTACATGTTGATCTATTCTGCTTTTCCACCGCACCGGCTGCATTCGAGGCGCTTGAGAAGCGCCTGGAAGAAGGCGAAGGCGTGCCGGATATACTGATCGCCGATCTCTACATGCCGCTCGACAGCGGCAGCGAACTGATCGCGCGACTGCGGCGGGACGACCGCTTTTCCGCGATGCGGCTCGGCGTCTGCAGTGGTTCGGACGCGGTCGAGGACCGTGAACGGGCACTTGCTGCCGGTGCCGATTTCTACCTTGAGAAGCCACTGGATCTTGCCGGCATCATCAGCAACCGGTGATTGTGGAAAATGCAACGAGACTGTGCGCAAAGTGCCGGGTGCATGCAGCAATGCACAATTGACAAGCCTGGCGGTGCATTTCAAGATGCAACCGAAGAGAAGAAAAACAAAAGCGCTGAGAGAGCCGACCGATCCGTGTTCGCCGCCACGAACGCCAGCCAACCCCTTAGCTGATGGGCCGACCGACTCTCCCGCGCTTACTTCTGGCACTGTCTTCCGCATTCATGGATGTTGAATGCGGAGAGATTGGGATACCTAGGTAAGAGCTACTATTCGAGTAAACTGTCCTGTGCATCACCTGTAGTTGAGATGTTTCCGCCTGCGATATCGAAAGTCCCCGTTTCGCTATCGATCATCAACTGTCTCGCACTTTTTGTAGCTGTTCGCGTTTAAGACGTATATCCCAAGATTTCGGGATCGGCGGAATGAGAATTGGGGGAGGAAGAAGAGTGGGAATGACCAGTGCTGCCGCAGTTCCCTTTCATGCCGGTCCGGAACTTAGCCGGGCCATCAACCGCACGGATTTTTTTCGCCTGCTGAAGGCGGCCGCGCAGCATTACAATTTCGACAATTTTACCCTGGCGCGCATCTCGGAAGCAGCTGCTCCTTTCGGCGAACGCGAGGTTCTCATCACCAATGTCGCTGAAAGGCGCATGAGCCTCTTTGTTAAGACACTCAAGGAGGCGCTGGGAACAGCCAAAGCGCGGACGGCGCAGTTTTTGACGACGCCGGTGCATGGAAAGAGTACGGCGATAGAAGGCTATCCGTCAGACCTCGTCTTTAATGAATTCAGCGGCAACACATTCCTTTTCATTCCGCTGTTCACGCCGGAGGGGCGGCGTTACTGCCTGGTGCTCAGCGGCCAGCGTCAGGAGCCGGACCAGGGCGCGGTGGCGGATATTCTGCTCGATGCCATGCGCATCTTCGACAAGCTGTATGAGGAAATCCTGACGCAGGAAATGTCGGGTCGCCTCACGCAGCGCGAAACCGAAATCGTAAAATGGACGAGTGAAGGCAAGACCTCCGCGGAGATCGCCATTATCCTTGGCCTTTCGGAGCACACGGTCAATTCGCATATTACGTCCGCAGTCCGCAAACTCGATGCCGTCAACCGCGTTCATATGGTGGCGATTGCGATACGAAACGGTCTGGTTTCGTGAGCCGGTTTCATGTCGGGGGAAGATGAAACGATGAGTGCGGAAGCAACGCGCAGGAATGCGGTGAAGGTATTGTTCGTCGATGACGAGTTCATCGAATTTCGTTCGCTCAAGAAAAAGATCGCCGATCTCTCCGAACCGCGTGTCGATGTCGAATATTCCCAGTCGATAGGCGATGCGCTGGACAAGGTGAAGGCTGCCCGCTTCGATCTCGTTCTTCTCGACAACCGCCTGCTGCCGAATGCAGATTTTCGCGAGACCGTGCCCGAACTCAGGGGCATCGGTTACACCGGCCCGATCGGCGTCATCTCGACCGATATATCAGGCAATTATTTCCAGGAATTCCCCGATTACGGCGTCGATTTCCGTATCGGCAAGGATGAGATCGACGTGCAAACCCTGCAGCACATCATCCGTGAATACGTGACTTATGACGTGCCGGATTTCTGGAAGGACGATTACAGCATCTGACTCTCAGGCTGGCAGGCGGATCGCAAATCGGCTGCCGTTCTCGTCGGAATGTTCGAGCCTGATATCACCGCCAAGCGCGCCGAGTAGTTCGCGGGTGGTCGTCAGACCCAGTCCCGGTCCGGGTACGCTGCCGGCTTTCGGCAGCTTCCAGAAGGCATCGAAGATCTTCTCCTGATAGGCCGGCTCGATGCCGCAGCCATTGTCGGCCACGATGATGCGCCAGTCCGCACTTTCCCTTGCGGCCGTCACGGCGACATGCGGTGTTGGAGCGCCCTGATAAGTCAGGGCATTGGCGAAGAGGTGCTTCAGAACAATGGTCAGAAGTGCGGCATCACTGCGGATAATGGGTAGATTGTCCGCATCGAGTGTCACGCCGCTGCCAGGAAATTCACCGAGCACCTGTTTCCAGGCATCCCGCGCAATGTCGGTGAGGTGCGCGTCGCCGATGGTGATCTGGGGAGGCGTTCCAGCAAGGCTCATCAACGCCTTGGTGAGCCGCTGTGCCGTCTGGGCCTTGTCCATGATCGTCTTGAGGCTCTGCAGCTGCTCGCTGTCCAGCATCGGTTCCAGATCGTCGAGCAGCATTTCCGCATACATGGCGATGTGGCGAAGCGGCGATTGCAGGTCGTGCGAGGCGGTCGCGAGGAAGCGTTTGATACGCTCCTCCTGATCCCCAGTGGAACCGGTTTCCGGCTTTTTCGCCGTCGGGCTGGAAGACATGTGGCGGTGCTCCCGATCTCTTTGAACCGAACATAGAAAGAGGGCGCCGGCTGTGCAACCGGCGCCCTCTTCAAGTCCACGTTAAATGTCGACTTTTTAGCCCGCCGTCTTGCGCGGCTGGCCTGCGTCCGGCGGAATGATTTCCACGGCTGCATCGTTGGAAGCCGCGACTGCCTTGGCATGGCGGCGGCGCCAGTCGCCGAGGAAGAGCAGGATCGGCGCTGCGATGAAGACCGACGATGCAGCGGCGACGAGAATGCCGAAGGCCATCGGAATGGCGAAGCTTTCAACGGCGCTGCCGCCCCAGATCGCCATCGGCAGGAGCGAGAGGAAGGCCGTCGCATTGGTGTAGAGGCTTCGTGCCAGCGTCTCGTTGATCGACTTGTCGATGATCTCGCGTAGCGGCATCGACTTGTAGAGGCGCATGTTTTCACGCATGCGGTCGTAGACGACGACCTTGTCGTTCACCGAGTAGCCGACCAGCGTCAGGATCGCCGCAATTGCCGTCAGGTTGAAGTCGAGACCCGTCAGCGCGAAGAAGCCGATGACCTTCGTCACGTCGAGCACAAGGGTGACGATTGCGCCGACGGCGAAGGGCCATTCGAAACGGTACCAGATGTAGAACAGCATCGCGAGGCTGGCGATCACGACGGACAGGATACCTGCCCAGGCGAGTTCGCCGCTGACCTTCGGACCGATGACGTCGGTGCCGGTGACGGTCGCCGACGGGTCGATCTTGACGATCTCGGCCTTGAGCTTGGTGACGGCAGCGGTCTGTGCCTCTTCGCCACCTTCCTGCCTCTGCGCACGCACCAGCATGGTGTTGTTGTCGCCGAAGGACTGCAGGGCGACTTCGCCGAGGCCGAGGCCGTTCAGTTCCTCGCGGAAGCGGCCGAGATCGGCAGCGTCCTGCGTCTTCACCGACATCTGGATACCGCCACGGAAGTCGACGCCGTAGTTGAGGCCCGGATAGACGAAGAGGGCGATCGAGGCGATCGACAGCAGCGCGGAGACGCTCACGCCAAAGAAGCGCGCCTTCATGAACTGGATATGCTTGTCGTAAGGGCTGAAGAAGGGGAACAGCGGCTTGATGTTCAGCACCTTCATCTTCCGGCGGCGGGTGATCTCGATCATCGTGACGCGCACGAAGGCGACCGAGGTGAACATCGAGATGATCAGGCCGAGCGCCATGGTCACGGCAAAGCCGCGAACAGGGCCGGAGCCGAACCAGAAGAGGACGGCGGCGGCGATCAGCGCCGTCATGTTGCCATCGATAATGGTCGAATAGGCGCGGCGGAAGCCGGTGTCGATGGCCGCAAAGGCGCTCTTGCCCTTGCGCGTTTCTTCACGGATGCGCTCGTTGATCAGGACGTTCGCGTCGACCGCAAGGCCGATGCCGAGCACGACGCCGGCGATGCCGGGCAGCGTCAGTGTCGCGCCGACAAGCGTCAGTGCCGAGAAGGTCAGGATCGTGTGGATGAGAAGCGCGGTGTTCGCCAGAATACCCCACGTACCGTAGAGCACGAAGATGAAGGCGGCGACGAGTGCGAAGCCGACGATGCCGGCATAAAGACCCATGCGGATCGCATCCGCGCCGAGGTCGGCGCCGACGGTGCGCTCTTCGATGACCGTCAGCTTGGCGGGCAGGGCGCCGGCCCGCAGCATGGCGGCCAGCGTATTTGCCGTGTCGGTCGAGAAATTGCCGGAAATCTGGCCCGAACCGCCGGTGATCGGCTCGCGGATGACAGGCGCGCTCAGCACTTTGTCATCGAGGACGATCGCGAAGGGATTGCCGACATTCTGGCGGGTGATATCGGCAAAGCGGGTGGCGCCTGCGCTGTCGAAGCGGAAGGTGACGACCGGCTGCTGGCTCTGGTCGAAGCTCACGCGGGCATCCGAGAGGCGGTCGCCGGAAATCTCGACGCGGTCGAGARCCGGATAGGAGTTGCCCTCATCATCCTTCATGATCGTCACGCCCGGGCCGGCCTGGCCGTTCGGGGCGAGCATGTGGAAGGACATCTTGGCGGTGGAGCCGAGAAGTTCGCGAAGGCGGGAGGGATCCTGCGCACCCGGAAGCTGGACGAGAATGCGGTTGGCGCCGATGCGCTGGATCGTCGGCTCGGCAACGCCGACCTGGTCGACGCGCTGGCGGATGACTTCAAGGCTCTGCTGGACGGCATTGTCCACATTGGTGGAGATACCGGCCGGCGAGAAGCCGATGGTGATGTTGCCGCCGTTGGCCGTAACTGCAAGGTCGGACTGGCCGGCGCTGATACCGCTGGCAATCACATTGCCGAGTGTGCGAAGCTCTGTGACGGCTGCGTCGCTCTGCGACGGGTCGGCAAGCGAAACAACGATGTTGTTGTTGTTGCGCACGACCGACTTCGGCTGGATGTTCTTTTCGCGCAGCACGCGACGTGCATCCTGCAGCATCGAGTTCAGGCGCTCCTTGGTCAGGTCGGCCTCATCGACCTCGAGAACGAGGTGCGAACCGCCGCGAAGGTCGAGACCGAGGGAAACCTGACTGTGCGGCAGCCAGGAGGGCACGCGCTGCAAGACGCTCGGGGGCAGTGCGTTCGGCAGGGCGATCAACAGACCGAGCACGATGATCACCGTATAGGTGAACACCAGCCATGGTGAATTGCGCATGTTTTAAGTCCTTGGATAATGCTTGGGCCGGCGCAACCGCGCTGCGGCATGTCTATGGATCAGAAGTGCCCGTAGGCGCGTAATTCAGGCAGCCTGCGGCGGTGCGCGGGGCTGATGAGCCCAGGTTGCCGCGGGGCGGAGCGGGGCTTCGAATTCAGGCGCCGGCGTAGCGGCGCGCCAGTTGGCAAATTGCAGTGCGGGAACAACGGCAAAGGCCGCCGGGCCGGAATCCTGGAGCGATTGTTTCGGTGAAACCTTGCGATCACTGATCAGCAGGCCGCGAATGGCGTCGCGCGCCGTAACTTGCGTCTGCTGCGAATCCCTGCTGGAGGAAGAAAGGCTGTTTGCCGCCGCGGACGGGCCGATAATGATATTGCCGCCGAAGAGCAGGCCGAGATAGGCGACAATCGCAACGACGACGGAGGCGGCAATACGACTTGCCAGACGGCGCTGATCCAGCTCCATCTCCCCTGTCTCGGCGATTTCACTCCCAAATCGGCTCAAAGGTGCGGCAATCTCTCATTCTTTTTCCGGCGGGGGCTCCACCGTGGGCGCGATTGTACCAGTCGCAAGCCCGTCTTCATAGGGTGCACTGTCATGATGCACTTGGGCGAGCCGGTCAACCATGCCAAGCGCAATTTCCCGTTCTCCCATGATCACGGTATCGGCGCCATATTGCTGCAGTTCATCCACCTCGGCGTCGGAATGGGCGCGTGCAACGATCAGGATCGACGGATTGATGGTGCGGCCCTGCTCGGCGATACTGCAGGCCTCGAATGCGTTTGGAATGGCGATAACAAGACTGCGGGCGCCGGCGATATTGGCAAGATCCAGCGTTTCGCGGCTGACGGCATTGCCGGAAAGCACCTCGATGCCCTGGCTTCGCAGTTCGGCAATGCGCTTGTCCGAATCCTCGATGACGAGGAAGGGCGTGCCCGAAGATTTGAGGTTCTGGCCGACGATGCTGCCGACGCGGCCGTAGCCGACAAGGATCGCATGGCGGTTCAGCACTGTCGGACGGACGTCGTCACTGTCTGCCTCAGGCGCTTCCGGTGCGGGCGAAGGCTCAGCGGCCGGCGCAGCTTCGGTGGCCGGCTCTTCGCGCTTCGGGCTTTCCAGGAACGGCCGTGCACGGTCGCAGAGGAAGAATAGCAGCGGATTGATGATGATTGAGATGATCGCCCCGGCAAGGATCAGGTCGCGGCCTTCTTCTGGCAGCAGGCCGAGATCGACGCCGAGGGCAGCGAGAATGAAGGAGAATTCGCCGATCTGCCCGAGGCTCGCCGAGATTGTCAGCGCCGTACTGATTGGTTTTCTGAAAAGGAGCACGATCAGGAAGGCGGCGACAGACTTGCCGATCACGATGATAAAGACGGTCGCAAGCACAGGCAGCGGCCGCTCGATCAGGATGTTCGGATCGAAAAGCATGCCGACGGAGACGAAGAAAAGTACGGCGAAGGCATCGCGAAGCGGCAAGCTTTCCTGGGCGGCGCGATGGCTGAGCTCGCTCTCGGCGAGAACCATGCCGGCAAAGAAGGCGCCCAGCGCCAGCGACACGCCGAAAAGCTTGGACGCGCCGAAGGCAACGCCGAGGGCGATCGCCAGCACGCCGAGGCGGAAGAGTTCGCGCGAGCCGGTATGAGCGATGCGGTGCATGGTCCAGGGGATGAGCTTGCGGCCGAAGACGAGCATGAGGGCGACGAACAGCGCCACCTTGACCAGCGTCATGGCGATGATGCCGCCGACGCCAAGATCGAGACCGAAAAGCCGGTTCAAGCCTGCCGAAAGCGGTTCGACCGGGCCATGACCATCGCCGGTGATGCTGGCAGCTGCCGGGATGAGTACCAGCGCAAGCACCATGGCGAGGTCTTCGACAATGAGCCAGCCGACCGCGATGCGCCCACGCTCGGTCTCGACGAGACGCCGTTCTTGCAGGGCTTTCAGCAGTACCACGGTGGAAGCGACGGAAAGCGCGAGACCGAAGACTAGGCTGCCGCCGGTCGGCCATCCCATGAAAGCGCCGAGACCCCAGCCGAGCAGCGTGGCAAAGCCGATCTGCACGACAGCGCCCGGCACCGCAATGCCGCGCACCGAAAGCAGATCCTTCAGGGAGAAATGCAGGCCGACGCCGAACATCAGCAGGATGACGCCAATTTCCGCAAGCTCAGGCGCAAGGCTCTGATCTGCAACGAAACCCGGCGTATGCGGACCGACGAGAACGCCTGCGACAAGATATCCGACAAGTGGTGGCAGGCGCAGGCGATTGGCTATCGCACCGAGGATAAACGCCAGCACGAGCCCCCCGACGATCGTCGAAATCAAAGGCGTATCGTGTGGCATCGCTCTCTCCCGATCTGGAAATCCCGTTCAGAATATGACATATATGATCTATATTGACCAATATGGGTGGTTTAGGATTATGGGTCAAGGCGCAAAAGAGACAATTCTGACGCCGGCTTTGTGCCGCGCGGCTCGTGGGCTGCTCGATTGGACCCAGACGGATCTCGCCGAGAAGGCGGCCGTCTCCCGCAGCACGATCCGGGATTATGAAGGCCGGCATCACGAAATCCATCGTGCGACGGAAGCGCAGCTGCGCCTCGCCTTCGAGGAGGGCGGCGTGAGATTTGTCGAATTGGAAGGCGGTGGAACCGGCCTCTGCCTGCCCGACCCCGTGAACTGAACGGCTTTATGGCTGCATCAAGCAGGCCGCGCCGACCTTGTAGACGTAGATCGTATCGCCCTTGTAGTTGCCTTTTTCTGGCTGCCAGCTTTTCAGCATTTCCGGCGTTTCGTCGGCGCAGCTCAGCGGTTTGACTGTTAGGAACAGAACCTGCCCGCCGGTATCGGCCGGTAAGGCGAATTCCTGTTCGTAATAGCTGTCCGGCAGGTCGGCTGGCGGACGGGCATAGATCTTGTAGGGAGTATCGCGCAGTGTATGGAAGAGATCGGCGACCATGTCCCTGTTATCGGTGACGATGATGCCGGCGCCGGCTTGTGCCGCAAGATCGGCAGCGGCGCTGCTCACTTCTGCCCGGCCGAGGTAACGCTGCATGACCTCCTTGCCGTTGGGCAGAACCAGCTGATGCGAGAAGATCGTTGCGAAGGGGAAAAGAAGGCAGGTGACGCCATTGATCCAGAGCGAGGTTTTAAGACCTTTCGGCCACAGGCGGTGAAGCACCCAGACAGCCAGCACAATGCCCGCCACATAGGCTGTGACCCCCCAGTTGGCATAGGCTTTGGCGACGGTCGCCTGCAGCGTAATGAGTAGCACGACCGGGATCGAGAGCCAGACGAGTATCTTCTCACGCGGCTCGCTGTTGCCGCGGATCATGTTCCAGACGGCCCAGAGCATAGCGAAGAAGACGATCGGACCGACGACGCCGAACTGCGCGGAAAAGAACTCCAGCCCGCCGCGAAGATTGATGCCGAGATCGCTCCAATGGGCAATATCCTGCGTGTGGCGCACTGTCGTATTGTTGTTCTGAAGGTTCCACCAGAGGTTCGGGAAAGCGATAACCGCCGAAGTGACGACGGCGATAATGAAATCGCGCAGCGAAATCCGCGCAGCCGGAATGAACAGCAGCGCGATCGCTCCACCCGGGACAAGGAAAAGCACTGCATATTTCGACAGGAAGGCAAGCCCGACACCCAACCCCATGAGAAGCGCCAGCCCGACCGAACGGCGTTGCGTCAGTTCGAAATAGGCAAACAACGCAACCGCGATAAAGAAGAGCAGGACGACGTCGGTGGAAAAGAACACGGAGGAAAGGGCAACGGCCGGCAGCGTTATGTAAGTCGCGCCGACCCAGCCTTCGATCTCGGGCCCGATGAAGCGCTTCGCCGTTTTCATCAGTAATAGCGCGGTGGCCATATGGAAGAGGGGGCCGGGAAGTCGCAGCCAATAGATGTCGCTGGAGCCCGCAAGCTCGGTGAAGATCCTGAGCACCCATGCGATCATCGGCGGCTTGGAATAGTAGCCAAAATCGAGATTCTGCGACCAGAACCAGTATTGCGCCTCGTCGACGAACAGATCCGTCCTATCGAAATGCAGTGTCACGATGCGGAAGATCGTAAACGCCAGAATGATGAAGAGGCCGGTCCGAGCTGACATGAATTACTGACTTCCGCTGACACAGGAGCGCGTGTCGATACACCAACGGTGCCGGGCTGCCAACGGGAAAGGTAAAGGGGAGACTTTGGGCGCGGTGGCCTCTTAGAAGACGCGAAGCGTGCGGTTGCCACGGTGCGCCGCGATCACATCGAGGAGGGCAACGGCTGCGGCGATCGTGATTGCGATCAGGCAGGAACCCATTCCGAGAACTATCATTTCTCTTTCCTTGTTGACATCATGTCAGGCTCTATAAAACGGGTCTATAACATAAAGCTTGCGTGTGCCTTGTAGCAGCGATGCAACTCCCCGCCAGTATTTACTATGTGAAGTCTGCCTAATTGTTTCAAAAGCTGCCGGCAGGAATGGGTTATTAACCTTCAAGCAAGGAATTAACCATAAACATTGGGTTACACGTCGGAATGGGAAGATGCACTCGTTCCCACCAGGCATGACGCCGTACCGCCGTACCGGGTTGATCCGGTATCCATCTTCTTCAGGCAGCTCCGAAACAGAATTGCTGAGCAGGAGGCTTCAGCCCCCCGGTTGCGACCGGTGGCGAAGACCGTCTCCGCGTATGGCATTCATCGGAAGCTGCGAAAGTTTTTGGCCGGGTTCGCCCGGAAATTGGTTGGGGACAGGCGTTGAGGCAGGATATGCCATCAGATCAGGCTCGTGGAGCACAGGCAGGCAGCCTGCGCGACCGCCTGCGCTTTGCCGGGCTCGATCCCGACCAGTGTGAGATGGTCCGCCGCAACAGGCCCGCTCTCGAAGCCTATCTGAAGGCCGGCCTGCGCGATCTCTTCCATCGCTTCCAGTCCTTCCCGGACGCAGCCAGCAATTTCGAAAGCGAACGCCAGATCGAGCGCCTGCACGACCTGCAATCCTCGCACTGGGATGTGCTGACGGATGCGCGTTTCGACAGCCTCTATGCAGAGCGCGTCAAGGTTCTCTCTGATACCGAAATGAAGATCGGCCTTGATCCCCGCTGGCACGTGGCGGGCCACGGCGTCATGCTGGAACACGTGATTTCCGGTCTGGCCGACGAGCTTGCCGGCCGTCCGGTACTGCCTTCGGCCAAACGCCGCGCCCGTGAGATCACGGACCTGATGACAGCGATCATCCGCATCGTCATGGTCGATACGGAAATCGCCGTCTCGCTGCGCTTCAACGCACTGCGCTCCACCCAGCAACGGGAGCTCGCCGATCAGCGTGCCGAAGGCGAGGCGGACGTCGCCCGCATCTTCAGCGATGTCATTGAAGGCCTGTCGGCCCGCGACCTGACGCAGCGCGCACCGGTCGATGGCGCTCACGCCGACATTGCCGCCGCGCTGAACGCAGCACTCGACAACCTCCAGACGGAATTTGCAGCGATCGCCGAACGCAATGCGAAGGCGGAAGCCGCAACGCAATCGCTCGCCGGCGCATCCCGCAGCTTTGCCGGCAATGCTTCCGGTCATGCCGGACGGCTGCAGCTTTCCGCCGCTGCCCTTGCCGGCATCGCCGAGCGGGTCCGCGAGGGTGCCGCCGAAAGCCGCGCCGCCGAACAGGCTGCAGCCGCGACGCGTGCGGCCGTCGAGGAAAGCGGCGAGGTCGTCGGCCGCGCCATCAGCGCCATGGCCGATATCGAACAGTCTGCCGAGAAGATCGGCCAGATTATCGGCGCGATCGACGAGATTGCCTTCCAGACGAACCTGCTCGCTTTGAACGCCGGCATCGAAGCTGCCCGCGCCGGCGAATCCGGCCGCGGCTTTGCAGTCGTGGCGCAGGAAGTACGAGCGCTCGCCCAGCGCTCCGCCGAAGCTGCCCGTGAGATCAAGACGCTGGTGACCACCACCAAGACGCAGGTGGATGCCGGCGTCCAGATGGTCGGCCGCACGCAGGATTCAATTGCCAGCATCGTCCGCCAGGTGACCGACATCAACGCCGCGATCGCCGGCATCGCAGGTGAGACGGGCGAACACGCAGCTGGTCTCGAAGCCGTGACCGTAGACGTCAAGGGTCTCGGCAGCGAAGTGGCCGACAATGCCGGCTTTGCGGAGCGTTCGGCCGAGGGCGCCGATCATCTCCACACGGTCATTCTGGAACTTGGCCAGACGATCCGCGAATTCCGCGTCGCGCGGGAAAATGCCTACGCAACCCGGCCTCATCAGGTGCGTGTTGCCGCCAGCCGGCCGGTTGCAATCGCAGCACGTCCGGAAGCGGTCGAAGACGATTACGAAAATGACGATTTCAGCATGCCCCAGCCTCTCGCAAGTGCCGGAGGTGGGCGGAATGTTTACTAACCTATCGGATTATGACGTCGGCTCGCTTTCACGGGTCGGGGACAAGGGGACAAGGAAAAACTGATGGCAGCAAAGAAGAGTGCCAAGACGTTGGAATTGCCAGCGGTTCTTGATCTCAATGAGGCTTCCGCGTTGCGCGACAAGCTTCTCTCCATGCGAGGCAACCCTCTGGCAATCGATGCTTCCGCAGTCGAACGCCTCGGCGCTCTTTGCGCTCAGGTTTTGATGGCCGCCGAGAGGACCTGGGACCAGGACAAGCAGTCGCTCACCTTCGCGAAGGTGTCCGACGCATTCACGAAAACCATGCAGTTGGTTGGCGTCAATATCGACCACCTGCTTGCCAAGGAGATCCGGCAATGAAGAAAAAAGTACTGACGGTGGACGATTCCCGCACCATCCGAAACATGCTTCTCGTAACGCTGAACAATGCTGGCTTCGAGACGATCCAGGCTGAAGACGGCGTTGAAGGCCTCGAGGTTCTCGAAGAATCCAATCCCGACGTCATCGTCACCGACATCAACATGCCGCGCCTCGATGGCTTCGGCTTCATTGAAGGTGTCCGTCGCAACGAGAAGTACCGTGCGATTCCGATCCTGGTGCTGACGACCGAAAGCGATGCGGAAAAAAAGAACCGCGCCCGCCAGGCTGGTGCCACCGGCTGGATCGTCAAGCCCTTCGACCCCGCCAAGCTGATCGATGCCATCGAGCGTGTAACCGCTTAAAGCCCAGGATTTGCTCCTATGGATATGAACGAAATCAAAGAGATCTTTTTCCAGGAATGCGAGGAACAGCTCGCCGAACTGGAATCCGGTCTCCTGAAAATGAATGATGGCGATCGCGACCCGGAAACCGTCAATGCGGTGTTCCGTGCGGTGCATTCGATCAAGGGCGGTGCCGGCGCCTTTGGCCTGGATGACCTCGTCGCTTTCGCCCACGTCTTTGAGACCACACTTGATTGCGTTCGTTCCAACAAGCTCGAGCCTACCCAGGACGTCCTGAAGGTCATGCTGAAGTCGGCCGACGTGCTCGCCGACCTGACCAATGCTGCCCGCGACGGCGGCAGCGTCGATGAAAGCAGAAGCCGCGGCCTGGTCAAGGAACTGGAAGCGCTCGCCAACGGTGAACTGCCGTCTCCCTCGGCAGTGTCAGAGGCTCCCGCGCGCAAGCCGGCCCCGAAAGCCGCTCCCGCTCCGGTTGCCGCAGCCCCGGCTCCCAAGCCGACCGACGACAGCGGCTTCCAGCCGGTTCCCTTCTCCTTCGACGATTTCGGCGGCGAGGAGAAGCCCATCGATCTGCCGGCCTATGAAATCACCTTCAAGCCGCGCTTCGAACTCTATTCGAAGGGCAACGACGCCACCCTTCTGCTGCGTGATCTCTCCCGTCTCGGCGAGATGAGCATCTACTGCAACACCGACGCCCTGCCGAGCCTCGACGAGCTCGATCCGGAAGGCGCCTACTTCTTCTGGAATATCACGATCAGGACGGACAAGGGTGAAGACGCGATCCGTTCCGTCTTCGAATTCGCCGAATGGGATTGCGAGCTTACGGTGAAGCCCGCCGAGGAAACCAAGGCCGGCGAGACCAACGATGAACTGCCGATGGTCCCGGTTCCGTTCGATCTATCCATCCTCGACGACAACGGTGCTGCCGAAGTGCCTTCTGTTTCAGAGGGCAGGGATGATGATACTGCCGCTGCCGTCGCCGCCGCTGAAACGGCGAGCAACGTCACGCAGATGGCTGCCGCTGCTGCTCGCGTCGAAAAGAAGGAATCGGCCGCAGCCGCTGCTGCCGCGGCGGCAAGTGCCGCAGCGCAGAACAATGCAGCCGCCGGCGCCGGCCAGACGATCCGCGTCGATCTCGATCGTGTCGACCGCCTGATCAACCTCGTCGGTGAGCTTGTCATCAACCAGGCGATGCTCTCTCAGAGCGTCATCGAAAACGACACGACCGGCACCTCGTCGATCAATATGGGTCTCGAAGAGCTGCAGCAGCTCACCCGTGAGATCCAGGACTCGGTCATGGCGATCCGCGCCCAACCCGTGAAGCCGGTCTTCCAGCGCATGTCGCGTATCGTCCGCGAAATCGCCGACATGACCGGCAAGTCGATCCGCCTGATCACCGAAGGTGAAAACACCGAGGTGGACAAGACGGTCATCGACAAGCTGGCCGAGCCGCTGACGCACATGATCCGTAACGCCGTCGACCACGGTATCGAGACGCCGGAAAAGCGCGCCGCTGCCGGCAAGAATACCGAAGGCACGGTCCGCCTGACTGCGAAGCATCGCTCGGGTCGCATCCTGATCGAGCTTGCCGACGACGGCGCCGGCATCAACCGTGAAAAGGTCCGTCAGAAGGCGATCCAGAACGATCTCATCCCGGCCGACGCCAACCTGTCGGACGAAGAAATCGACAACCTGATCTTCCTGCCGGGCTTCTCCACGGCCGACAAGATCTCCGACATCTCCGGCCGCGGCGTCGGCATGGATGTCGTCAAGCGCTCCATCCAGGCGCTCGGTGGTCGCATCAACATCACCTCGAAGCCGGGCCATGGTTCGGTCTTCACGATGAGCCTGCCGCTGACGCTCGCCGTTCTCGACGGTATGGTGGTCACGGTCGCCGGCCAGACGCTGGTCGTGCCGTTGACGGCAATCGTCGAAACGCTGCAGCCGGAAGCCGCCGCGATCCACTCCTTCGGTGCGAGCCATCGCCTGATCTCGATCCGCAACTCCTTCTGCCCGCTGGTCGATGTCGGTCGCATCCTGAACTTCCGCGCCACCCAGGCAAACCCGGTCGAAGGTGTGGCCCTTCTCGTGGAATCCGAAGGCGGCGGTCAGCGCGCGCTCATGGTCGATGCGATCCAGGGTCAGCGTCAGGTGGTCATCAAGAGCCTTGAAGCGAACTACACCCACGTTCCGGGCATCGCCGCAGCCACCATCCTCGGTGATGGCCGCGTGGCCCTCATCCTTGATGTGGATGCGGTTGTCGGTGCCTCGCGCGGTCAGTCCCTCAAGGCGGAAATGTCGCTGGCGGCGGTAGGATAAGGGGCGATGTCGCACACGGCAAAAAATCTGACCCTCGGCGGACGCGAGCTCATCGCATTCCGCATCGGCGATCAGGAATTCTGCGTGAACATCATGGCGGTGCGCGAGATCCGGGGCTGGACCCCGGCAACCGTGATGCCGCAGTCGCCGTCCTATGTGATGGGGGTCATCAACCTGCGTGGTGCGGTGATGCCGATCGTCGACCTGTCGGCCCGGCTCGGCATGAGGCCGACCGATGCGACTGCCCGCCATGTCATCATCGTCGCCCAGGTCCGCCGCAAAGTGGTGGGTCTTCTGGTCGAGGCGGTTTCCGACATTCTGACGGTGACCGAAGACAACATCCAGCCGACGCCCGAGGTCTCCTCCGACCTCGTGCGCCAATTCGCCCGGGGCATTCTCGCCATCGATAAGCGAATGATCTGCCTGATCGAACTCGAAGCTCTGTTCCCCGAGACCGAAAGCGAAGCCGCATGAATGTACTGGGCGTAAAAGATCAGAGGCAGTCAACCGACGAGGTCCTGGCGAGTGGGGAATACCCGCTGACACGCCGCGACCTCTCGGAAATCGCCGCGATGATCTATGCGGATGCCGGAATCTATCTCAACGAGACGAAGGCCTCGCTGGTCTACTCTCGCTTGTCGAAGCATATCCGCAACCTTGGCCTTTCAGGATTTCGCGAATATTGCGAGCTTGTCGCCTCGCCGGCAGGCGCTGCCGCCCGGCGCGAAATGTTGTCGCACCTGACGACGAACTTCACACGCTTCTTCCGCGAAAACCATCACTTCGAACACTTGCGCGACCATGTGTTGCCCGATCTTCTGAACCGGGCGCGCGCCGGCGGCCGTGTCCGTATCTGGTCGGCTGCGTCCTCGGATGGGCAGGAGCCCTATTCGATCGCACTGACCGTTCTGTCAATGATGCCGAACGTTGCCGATTACGACTTCAAGATTCTCGCGACCGACATCGACCCCAAGATCCTCGCGATCGCCCGAGCCGGCGCCTATGACGAAAACGCGCTGGAAACTGTCTCGCCTGCCATGCGTAAGCAATGGTTTACCGAGGTCGAGATGCAGGGGCGCCGCAAGTTCCAGGTCGACGACCGCGTGAAGCGCCTCATCACTTACAACGAGCTGAACCTGATGGCCCAGTGGCCGTTCAAGGGCAAGTTCGACGTCATCTTCTGTCGCAATGTCGTCATCTACTTCGACGAGCCGACGCAGATGAAGATCTGGCAGCGCTTTGCCGGCCTGCTGCCGGAGGGCGGCCATCTCTATATCGGCCATTCCGAACGCGTCTCGGGCGAGGCCAAGAACGTCTTCGACAATATCGGAATCACCACCTATCGCTATACGAGCAAGGGTATCGGGAGGAAGGCATGAGTGCTCCTGCAAGAGTTCTCGTTGTTGACGACTCGCCGACCATGCGCGGCCTGATCACAGCCGTCTTGAGTTCGGATCCCGAAGTCAGCGTCATAGGCCAGGCCGGCGACGCCCTGGAGGCGCGCGAGGCGATCAAGCGGCTGAACCCCGATGTCCTCACCCTGGATATCGAGATGCCGAACATGAACGGCCTCGACTTTCTCGAAAAGATCATGCGCCTGCGGCCCATGCCTGTGATCATGGTCTCGACCATGACACATCGCGGCGCCGAGGCAACACTCGCGGCCCTCGAAATCGGTGCTTTCGATTGCGTCGGCAAGCCGCAGCCGGGCGAGCCGCGCCCCTTCGGAGACCTCGTCGAGAAGGTAAAGGCTGCTGCCCGCACGCAGCGCAACTTCACCCAGCCGGCAAAGCCTGCCGCCATCACGCCGCCGCCCGCAGTCGCCGACTTCCKCGTCGGTCGCAAGATCGTGGCGATCGGCTCTTCGACCGGTGGCGTAGAAGCCCTGATCGCCGTGCTGCAGAAATTCCCGGCCAATTGCCCGCCGACCGTCATCACCCAGCATATGCCGCCGACTTTCACCAAGAGCTTTGCCGAGCGGTTGAATCGCCTCTGCGCGCCTGTCGTGGAAGAAGCAACCGACGGCGCCCGTCTCGAGATCGGCAAGGTCTATCTTGCGCCTGGCGGCGAGCGCCATCTGCAGGTCTCCAATGTCTCGGCGCCCTGCTGCAGGCTGGTCGAGCGGGGGCCGGTCAACGGCCATCGCCCGTCGGTCGATGTGCTCTTCGATTCGGTTGCCGAGCTCGCCGGACGCAATGCCGTCGGCGTGATCCTTACCGGCATGGGCCGCGATGGGGCCGCCGGGTTGTTAAAAATGCGACATGCAGGGGCCAGAACGCTCGGCCAGAACGAAAAAACCTGTGTTGTTTACGGAATGCCAAGGGTTGCCTACGAACTTGGCGCAGTTGAACAGCAGCTCCCGCTTGCTGCTATCGGCGAAGAAATATTGAAAATGACAGCCGCCCGAAAGGAAGGGACCGAATAATGTCGATCGCGGAGAAAATCAAAGTTCTGATCGTTGATGATCAGGTTACCAGCCGCCTGCTGCTCAGCGACGCGCTGACCCAGCTCGGCTTCAAGCAGATCACCTCTGCCGGCGATGGCGAGCAGGGCATGAAGATCATGGCGGAACAGCCCCACCATCTCGTGATCTCGGACTTCAACATGCCGAAGATGGATGGCATCGGCTTCCTCCAGGCCGTTCGGGCGAACCCGAACACCAAGAAGGCTGCCTTCATCATCCTCACCGCACAGGGCGACCGTGCGTTGGTGACGAAAGCTGCCCAGCTCGGTGCAAACAACGTTCTGGCAAAGCCCTTCACCATCGAAAAGATGAAAGCGGCTATCGAAGCCGTGTTTGGAGCCCTGAAATGATCACCGAGGGTGCGGTTCGCCGCGTGCACATCATTCAGGGTGAATATAAAGTCCTGAGCGACCCGGATGCGGTGCTTTCGACTATCCTGGGCTCGTGCGTGGCAGCCTGCCTGAGAGATCCGGTCGCTGGTGTCGGCGGCATGAACCACTTCCTGCTGCCGGGGACAGGCAACACCCCGATGACTGGCGGCGATGCCACGCGCTACGGCGTGCATCTCATGGAACTGCTGATCAACGGCCTCCTGAAAAAGGGCGCCCGGCGCGACCGGCTGGAGGCCAAAATATTCGGAGGCGCGAAGACGATCTCGACATTTTCCAATGTCGGCGAACAGAACGCGGCCTTCGCCATGCAGTTCCTTCGCGATGAAGGCATTCCGGTGGTCAGCTCCAGCACCGGCGGTGAGCACGGACGCAAGATCGAATATTGGCCGGTCTCCGGCCGGGCCCGGCAATACCCCCTGACCGGCGCCGAAACGCAGAAAACCGTCGCTCTCGAGCAGCGCCCCGCTGCTCCGCAGAAGCCCGCCGAGACCAGTATCGAATTTTTTTGATGGCGAGGATTTTTATATGAGTTTTACACCGATCATCGAGCCGCCATCGCCGGTCGAGGCGCTGAGCGACGTATTGATGCGGATTGTCTCCGAGCTTCACGACGTTGCCTACCTGATCGAGCGGATCGAGCCCCAGCTGATCGAATTGGGCGGCACGGAAATCCTGAGCTCTCCCGACAGCATGAAAGTGATGCAGGGCATCGATCTTGCCGTGCAGAAATCGCGCGGTCTGGCCGAATTCATCGATACCATCACCGGTGAAATTCCGCAGAACTGGTCGATCGACGTMGCCACTGCGCTGAGCCTCGTCAAGCTTGCCGAAATGCAGAAAGCCCTCKGCGGCGGTACCCGTCACGGCCACTCCCAGCCACTCAGCAAAGCAGCCGGCGATTTCGATTTCTTCTGAGATTGTAATTCATTCCTGCATGCGCTGAACGAAACGCTCGCACAAGTTTCGGCGTCTATTCGTCAAATGAGGCAATAAGCCTGCTTTGTCTTTGACGGATCGTGCGAGAACAGAATGAATCTGTTAAATCAATTAGTTCAGATTTTTAAGAACTTTGGTTCCCTTGGGCGGACGCGTTTGATGATCCTTGGTGGGGTCGGCGCCGCTTCCATCGCAATCATCCTGGCGGCGGCAATTTTCGTCAACAAACCGGCCCAGGAAACGCTTTATGTCGGCCTGGAGAAGCCAGATCTCAACCAGATCAGCATGGCGCTTGCCGAAAGCAACATCGATTTTCAGGTCGGAACGGACGGTTCCAGCATCACCGTACCGGCCGGCATGACGGGCAAAGCCCGCCTGTTGCTTGCCGAACGCGGCCTGCCGAACAGCGCCAACGCCGGTTACGAACTCTTCGACAATGTCGGATCGCTCGGCCTCACCTCCTTCATGCAGGAAGTGACCCGTGTACGCGCTCTCGAAGGTGAAATCGGCCGAACCATTCAGTCGATCTCAGGCATCACCGCCGCACGCGTTCACATCGTCATGCCCGAGGTCGGCAACTTCCGTAAGGCCGAACAGAAGCCGACGGCTTCCGTCATGATTCGCGCCAGCGCTACGACAGGGCGAAACGCTGCCACGTCAATCCGTCACCTCGTCGCCTCGGCCGTGCCGGGGCTCGATGTCAATGACGTGACGATCCTCGATTCTGCCGGCCAGCTTCTTGCATCCGGCGATGAAGCCGGCAACGGCACGCTGAACCGCTCGCTTAACATCGTCCAGAACGTCCAGCAGGAAGTCGAATCGAACATCGACAAGGCGCTCGCCCCCTTCCTCGGCATGGACAACTTCCGCTCCAGCGTAACGGCCAATCTCAACACTGACGCCCAGCAGATCCAGGAAACCACCTACGATCCGGAATCCAAGGTCGAGCGCTCTGTTCGCTCGACGAAGGAAAACCAGCAGTCCCAGCAGCATCAGTCCGACAACGCGACGACGGTCGAGCAGAACATTCCGCAGGCTGCACCCGACGCAGGCGGCGCCACTGGTCCGCAGTCGGAAGACAAGTCCGACAAGCGCGAAGAGCAGACCAACTACGAAATCAACAGCAAGACGACAGCCACGACGCGCAACAGCTACCGGGTCGAAAAACTCTCGGTCGCCGTCGTCGTCAACAAGGGTCGCATCGGCAAGATGGTGGGCGAACCGGCAGACCAGGCCAAGATCGACGCCTATCTCGCAGAGATGAAGAATATCGTTGCCTCGGCTGCCGGCCTCGATACGAACCGCGGCGACGTGGTCACCGTGACTGCAATGGATTTCCTCGAGAACCAGCTTCTCGACGACGCGAACGGCGGCGTTCATGTCATGGATGTGCTGAGCCGCAACCTCGCCGGCATCATCAACTCTCTTGCCTTCGTCGCTGTCGCCTTCGTGGTCGTCTGGCTGGGCGTGCGTCCCCTCATCCGTACCGTCAACGGCTCAGGCTCGTCCTCCTCCGCAATGCTCGGCGACGCCACTCCGGAATCGGCTGGCCTGGAACTGCCCGACTTCGCACCGGCAGGCGCGTCCTCGGGCGGGGCGCTCATGGATGGCTTCGGCTCCGACTTCGGCTTCGACAGCACCGAGGATCTGCTCAGTCTCGGCGACGACGACGGCAACTTCAACCGCCGCGTCAAGGAAGGTCCGGAGCGCAAGCTCGCTCGCATGGTGGAGATCAACGAGGAACGCGCTGCGAAGATCCTCAGGAAATGGGCCATCGACGAAGCAGCATAATGAAAAGGCCGGGAAACCGGCCTTTTTTCTTTTTCATCCGGGGATCCATTGCGCGGTAACAAGAACGTTACCGCCACTCGCAACCGGCTTTTAAGGGGTCGACTGCTCTACTGCAGAGAATTCGAACGTAGAGATCGCAGGACAACGGGATGGCGCCGTTCGCATGAGGCTCAAGCCCTGCATAAGACGGGCGGTGTAAGTATTTCTCCACTGGAACAATAGTTCGTTGCTTTTGTGCGTTTGAAATTTGCTTCCGCCAAGGCATTCTGTGCCGCGCGTCTCTGGCCGGAACTGTGATAATTACGCCATTCAGACTGATAATTCCGTTCGGCTTCACTCGCGTATAAGGCGAGGAACGTTGCGGCCAATACCAGAATCATCCTAGTTTCATACATCTTCGCGAGAGCGGAGTGGTGATCGAATCACCGCATGGAAGGTCGCAAAAGTAAATCCCCAGAAGTCGGAGATGGTGATTTGCGTTGGTTGGCTTACCCTTAAGTGATTCGAAGTGGGATTCGCGTGGGGCATGTGTTTGAATCCCTTTCACAAAAACAGAACTTCATTGCGAGAATCGACAGTTTCTCAGCCGCGGGTCATTGCCAATGGATATGGATATATTTCAGGCGAATAAAGGCGAGAAGCATATGGCGAACTTCATTGGCGCCAATGTGCCGGACCTTCAGCCACGCGACGAACTGATCGATCGCCTTCGCGTCATTGCCGAAACCGGCAAGTTGCAGGCCGGTTTGCGGGCGCTGACCGAGTATGTCGGCGCCATGCACTATCTGATGGCGCGCTGCGACCTCATCCAGGAAAGCGGTCTCGACTTTATCGTTTCGTCCGACTGGCCCTTCGATCTGGTGAAGGAGGTCGCCAATGACCTGGTTGCCGGTTATGCGCGCTCGACGGAATTCGACAAGTGCATGCAGGTACTGCAGCCAGGCTTTGCGCTTCTGCCTGAGGGTGCGGAAGTGCCGCCTGGCGCGAGCCGGCAATATTGCTCCCTGACCTTCAATGTCGGCCGCTCTCGCTTGGTGCTGATGTTCCTGTTCAGGGAAGGCGTCGTTCTTTCGCCGGAACGTCTCCGGGACGTAGGCCTCCTTGCAGGTTATATCGCAAGCTTCCTTCGGTGCGGGGGCACGAAGGTCGATCGCGATTTCGAGCTGACGGACCGCGAACTGGAATGCCTCTTCTGGATTGCGGAGGGCAAGACAAGCGACGAGATCGCCATGATCCTCGGCATCTCCCGGAATACCATCAATAACTATATCACCAGCGTGATGCGTAAGACTGCAACGAAGACGCGTTCCGAGGCGATAGCCTTCGCCGTTCGCAACAATCTCGTTTGAGGGGAATTATGGGGCATCAACCAGGCAGGGCGATAAGCAATACGGACCAGATGCGCATGGTCCGTGTGAACAGGATTTCCAGCCGGTCTGACCTTTTCCCGCGCCTGATTGCCATGCAGAAGCTCGCGGATGCGCAGGCTTTCGCCGTTTTTCGCGTCAGCGGCTCCGGCGTGCCGGCAAAGCAGCGGCTGATCTGCGAACTGGAGAACTGGGGTCCCTCGAATGCCGGCCTCGGCAAGGCCTTCGTCGATGCCCATGGCGAGGCTTTGCTCGACCATATCGATCGCTCGCTGCTGCCTGTGTTCTGGGCCGGTAGCCACGATCACGCAGCCCCGGGCCCTGCCGACTTCTCTCCCTTCATGGTGAGACTGAAAGACGGCATGGTGCCTTTCTCCGGTCTTGCCTTTCCGGTGCGCCTCGGCGCTATAGGCAACGGCTTCGTGCTTTTCACCGGCGATGATATCGATCCGTCGAGCGACACAATCATCGAGCTGCACGGCCGCTGCTGCAATGTCATGATGGACCTGCTGTCGCTCGATGAGCGGCGTGCGGCGGCGACAGAAGCACTGAGCGAACGCGAGATCGCCTGTCTTCAGCTTGCCGGCGACGGCCGCATCAGCGAAGAAATCGCCGACAAGCTCGGCCTGTCCGTCCACACGGTGAACGCCTATCTCGGCTCGGCAACGATCAAGCTTGATTCGGTCAACCGCATCCAGGCGATCGCCAAGGCGATACGCTTGGGCTATATCAGCTAGGGCCGTTTCAGCAAACAGCTGCAGCGATCTTGGCTCCGGAATTGCGTGAAAACAAGGAGTTAGAAAATTTCCGCGATTGGAAGAAATGCGGAAATGCTCTAAGAAAGGCAAAGCCCGGCACCTTTCGGGCCGGGCCTGATATTCTGAAGTGGAAAATGCCCTAGCCGGCCAGCGCCTGCGGCTTCGCGACGATATAGCGCGCTTCGTACAGGCTCCTTTGCAGAAAAGCCGTGTTCTCATCCGGATCGACCGAAGCGTTCTGGAAGGAAATATGATTGATCTCGATACCGGCATGGTCTTCGGCCATCGTCAGTTGCGCGTAGACGGTCACGCCGCGCGGCTTGATTTCGAGATCGAGCACAACTTCGGGCTTGCCGCCCCATTCCAGCGTATAATTTCCACCCAGGCCGAAGTTGACAGTGCCGGGATGGAAAAACAGTTCCGCCGCGGAAGCGACGAGGTCGGCGAGATTGCCGTAATACTCGAAACGCAGCAGAGAAATGAGATCGGATGCGTCCAGAAGCCTGAGCTCGGTTGC
Organism: Rhizobium sp. P1_E6; assembly: GCF_056405875.1. Taxonomy (NCBI): domain Bacteria; kingdom Pseudomonadati; phylum Pseudomonadota; class Alphaproteobacteria; order Hyphomicrobiales; family Rhizobiaceae; genus Rhizobium; species Rhizobium sp. P1_E6. The sequence goes on from NZ_JBFUBG010000006.1 coordinate 126,639, forward strand.
GACCGGGCTGATCGCTTCTGCAAGGATTTTTTCACGCTGGGCAGAGTAGGGGCATTTTTTCATTCGACTTATCTTACCCGTTTGTTCTTGGCCTCCGCGGCGTAAACCCGGTGAATGAGTTCCGCGACGGCCTTATAGAAGACTGACGGTATGACACTATCCACCGAGACTTGCGCAAACATGGAGCGTGCGAGAGGCGGATCCTCGAAGACGGGGATGTTGTTCTCCTCGGCGATCTCTCTGATTTTCAACGCAATAAGGTCCTGCCCCTTGGCAAGGACGATCGGCGCGTCGTTTTCCTCGCGTACATAACGCAACGCGACGGCATAGTGCGTCGGGTTGGCGATGACGAGGGTGGCGCGCTGGACACCGGCGATCATGCGCCGGCGGGCGCGGTCACGCATGACAGAGCGTTGCCTGCTCTTGACGAAGGGATCGCCCTGCGACTGTTTGTTTTCTTCCTTCACCTCGTGCTTCGTCATCTTCAGTTCGGTGAACCAATGATATCGCGTCCAGAAGATATCAGCGATGGCGACAGCGGCGGTGGCGATGAGCATGACGATGATGATCTTGCGCATCGCTGTCATCATGCGAACCATGATCGTCTGCGGATCGGAGAACATTGCATCGATCGAGCCGAAATATTCGCTTCTGAGAACGAAGAAGAGAATCACCCCGACGACAACCACCTTGAACAGTGATTTACCGAATTCGACGAGACCCGGAAGGCTGAAGAGCCGCGACCATCCCTTGATC